>CAZWXC010000007.1:0-19720 GCA_964637935.1 uncultured Flavobacteriales bacterium
AATCCATGGCTCCACCCATCCCTTTCACCATTTTTCCAGGAATTTTCCAGTTGGCAATATCGCCCTGGTCGCTTACTTCCATGGCGCCAAGCACGGTTAAATGCACATGCTGACCGCGAATCATGGCAAAGCTCGTTGAGCTGTCAAAAAAAGTAGCGCCTGGCTCGGCAGTTATGGTTTGCTTTCCAGCATTGATCAAATCTGCACTTTCTTCACCATCAATAGGAAATGGACCCATGCCCAACATTCCGTTTTCGCTCTGAAACTCAACATCAATTCCTTTAGGAATATAGTTCGCCACCAAGGTCGGAATTCCGATACCTAGGTTTACGTAATATCCATGTTTCAGCTCTTGAGCGATGCGCTGTGCGATTCCATTTTTATCTAATGCCATTGTCTTGTTTTTTTAGTGATTACCACTACTTTTCCTTTTCCAAAAACGCAACTTGTTATGCAAAACCGTTGCGCTTCCATCGTTCATCATCCAAAAATAGACTTTCAAACGATCATTCTTCATCCGAGGTTCTGGCGTTAAGTATTTATCATAAACCTGAAGCGTGTCTCCTGTGTTTACGTGATCTGCGTCAAACCCTTTGAGTTGGTTTGCATATTCACCTTTATGTGCAATAGAAAACACACTAAGCGGCCAATGGGTATTGTCAACATTTGCCACAAGAGTAGCTTCTAATTCAACCCAAATGAAATCTGAAGAAGCTATTTGTTGCATCTCAGTAGATAAGATTTCTGCATACAGCTGATCACTATTTAATGCTAAATCAGAAGGACCAATAATCGAGTCAAACAACTCATATTTACTTGTGTCAATAGGCAAACCTTTCCACTTTTCCCAATTTGGCAAAAGCAAGTCTGAAAAATTACTTGGGGCATCAAGCGCTAAAAACACTTCTTTATACGCCTGCTTTGTCATCCTCGAAGAATGAATTAAGCCCTGATCAAACTGATAGGTTTGAAATAAATTTAGAGAAACACATAAGAAAATAAGAATGCCCACTGTCCATTTTAGCGTGCGACTTCGACCTTTAATCTTAAAGATAATCGCACCCAAACCAATAGATAATGCTGCATATATCTGAACAATTCCCCTGTTGCCAAAACTTTCAGAATACCACCAATTTGACCAACTTGAAATTATGAATACTTCTAAAAAAACAAATGCAATGAATGCGGCTCGTTGTCTTTTCTCAGGAATATAAATTAAGCCAATCAATGCCAACACCATCAATGGTGAATACAGCAGCCATCCCTTTCGAAAGCTAAACAGGAATTCAAGAAGATGAGGTGGGAATAAGTCAAACCCTTCGCCATTGTTTTGATAACCCATGTAAAACCAGCTGCCAGTAGCCAATTTCCACCTAAGCAACTGAATAAACAATATGCACAATGCAGAAAAAGCAAAGGTCAACCAATATTTTAAATGGTGTTTTTTTTCCGATACTACGTAATTGAACAGTCCTTGATTATTGATATACCAAAGCGCAATGAGCACGAAGGCAAGAAACTCAGTAGGTCTGCACATAATTAGAAGACCAAACGTTAATCCAATAGACACCGCGTTTCTAGACTTTCTGTTTTGCTCTGATTTAGTAAGTAAGAAAAGAAGAAGCGCGTAGAGGAAAAACACATAAACATGTGACATACCCACAGCGCCATATATCTGATGCATAAGATTTGAGCCAAAAAAAAGAGCCAAGAGGGTAAGGGCCGCGCTTTTCGAATCATACTTAATAGTAAGTGTCCTTCTCAGAAGAATAATGGATAAAAAAGCATAAGTCCAATAACTTATATTAATCCAAAGATTATACGGTACCGAAAAGCCGTCAAGTGGTGCGTCAACGATATAAGCATGCAAATGACCCAAAAAGAAAAAGGGTAGCATGAGTATTGAGAGACCGACACTGTATTTTACTTCATGTCCACCAGTGGGCGTTGGGTTTAATTGATATACTGTAGAGCTATTATTGTAGGTATCAACAATTGTGTTTACCCAAGACAAATCGGTAAAGAAAGAATCTTGATAAATGAATGTAGCGGGCAAGTAGAGGTAATATCCAAAGACATCATAAGTCAATATATAATTGATTCCCGTTTGAGTAATGAATACCAGAAAAACTGCAAACAACAGAAGTTGAATCCAATTTGACCGATTCAAGAAAAAACTGAAGCTAACCTTCATGAATTTTGTCTCTTACTTGTTTCATTCTAACATCAGAAATATAGTCTTTCGAAAACAGCTTAATAGTCACCAAACCTTTGTTTAGGTTTAAACAAAAGGTAATCAACACTTAAATTCACTATTACCCATCAAATTTATACCTATAGATGGTCAAACCGTCTGTTTCAGCTATTTTATTCAGCAGCAAGGTTTGGTTTGAATTCGGAATTTGAATTTGTGAATGATTCATCGTTTTGCCAAAATTACTTTCTGGGTTCAACACCAAAATACCCGACTTATTGGTGGGAAGCAATTCGTTTAAAAACACATTCATTCTATCCCAAGCTGGCTCATCATTCATGGCGCCATTCTGCAAAAAGACCGCACTTGGATCATGTGTAGTATGAAGCGCCACAAAATAAGTGTCGTCCCAACCAAAAAAGTCGAGGATAATTCCGTCATCGGGAAGTTTGTTTTTCAAGAGAATCTCACGAACATTTTCCGCACGATTACCGATCAATCTTGGAATGGGTTGCGCAGTGGTCAAGCCAATGTCGCGCACTTGAAACACTGCTTCTTTTAGTCCGCTTGGCGCGAAAAACAAGTGATGAATATTTGCCTCTGGCAACCAAAACGACAATGGAAAAATGAGCACGGCTAAAGCTCCATAAACCACGTTATTCCATTTCGCGCTTGACGCGATAAGCAAAGCAGAATATGGAATAAAAAATACCAGTATCGTAATGGTGAAGCGGTGTTTGAGCAGCAATGTGCCATTGTCTGCTTTTACGATATAAGTAATTAAGACAAACAAAAATGGCAGCAACCAAAGCATTTGTGGTTTGGTCAATTTCTTTTTGAAAATGGAAATAGCAAGCACAATAAGAGTGGCCAATCCTAAAAAGTAACCGGTGTTAATGCCAATAGAAAGAGGAAAAAACAGAATGCGCCTCACGTGCTCGGTCAGCGACATGTGCTCGTTTACACCAGCACGCACCACATTCCAATCATAAGCTCCATTTAACCCATGCAGCGCATCGCCTTGAATGATGTAATTGCCAAGCATCCAAATGGCAGGATAACTTGCCGCAATCACCGTATAAAAAATCAACGTTTTGCGCTGCCCTTGAAGCGCTATCATCCAAAAAAGGAGACCGCTTATTACCCAAGCTTCATAGCGAAATCCGGCTGCTATAGTGATGAAAACACCTGAAAGTATCGCGTGCTTTTGTTTACCACTTTCGGCCGTTTTTTGGGCAAAATACATGGCCCAAATCACAAAAGATATATAAGGAACACCAGCCATTGCCATGAAGCCATTGCGCAATAGCGCTGGTGACAAAATGAAAATGATGGTTGGCAGCCAAGCCGTTTTTTCGCCAAATAGCATGTTGCAGAATTTGTAAAACGGCCAAACGCAAATGGTGAAAACCAGCAGGTTGATGAGCTTTGGCGTAAGCACTAAATCTGGCCATAGCCAAAACCCGATGCCAAGCAAATATTGATGAAATGGAAGCCAAACACCTTGGGCAATGAATTCCATTTTTTCCATCCAAACCCATGACATAAATACGCGCGAAACAGCGTCTGCATCTACAGTTTGTGTAAAAGGCAGGCAGCAAATGCGCAAAATGGCTGCAGCAAACATGAGCCAATACACTCGGCTTTGCATACTAAAAAAACGGGATTGACTCAAAAGCCCCATTGTTTTGGGTTGAGTAAATTATTTGCGCACAGTTCGGTTTTCGATGCGCTTTTCAAAATGCGCTCCTTTGAAAATGCGCTGCACGAATATACCTGGTGTATGAATTTCGTTGGGGTCTAATTCGCCCACAGGCACCAATTCTTCTACTTCGGCTACGGTTATTTTACCCGCCATTGCCATGGCGTGATTAAAGTTTCGTGCTGTTGCGTTGAAGATTAAATTACCAGCCGTATCGCCCTTTTGTGCTTTTACAAAAGCAAAATCAGCGTTAAATGCGTGTTCTAATAAATGAGGTTTGCCGTTGAACCAGCGCACTTCTTTGCCAATGGCCACTTCGGTGCCGTAGCCTGCAGGTGTAAAAAATGCTGGAATGCCCGCTCCGGCAGCGCGACAACGCTCGGCTAAAGTTCCTTGCGGAATAAGCTCTACATCTAGTTCTCCCGAAAGCATTTGGCGTTCAAACTCATCGTTTTCGCCTACATAAGACGAAATCATTTTTTTCACTTGGCGCGTTTCGAGCAGTAAGCCCAATCCAAAACCATCAACACCGGCATTGTTTGAAATGCACGTCAATTCGTTTATTCCGCTTGCGCGAACAGCAGCAATGGCATTTTCTGGAATTCCGCAAAGGCCAAAACCACCAAACATGAAGGTCATGCCGCTTTCAATGCCTTGAACGGCTTCTTCTACACTTGCTACAACTTTATTTATCGCCATGGTTTAATTGTAAATTGATGTTGGATCATCAGGAATTGTTACTCCAAAAGGATCTTGCTCACTTCCTGCTTTATCGCACTCGAAATTATAGTTTTTCAAACTCTCGGGTTTTTCAAAAGGCTTGTCTTGATCTATTTTCAAGCTTTTGTCAGCCCAAACACTTTTCATATAATAACCCCAAATAGGTAAAGCAGTATTAGCTCCTTGACCCCAAGAAGTGTTTAAGAATCGCACACTTCTGTCATCTGCACCAACCCAAACTCCTGTTACCAAATCGGGCACAATAGCCATAAACCAACCGTCAGAGTTTCCTTGTGTGGTTCCCGTTTTTCCTGCAATCTGAACATTAGAAGGAACACCATCATAACCACGTGTTGGGCTATCATATCTCAATCTAATTGCTGTTCCGGTTTTTTTGTTCTCTGGTCCACCGCGCTCGCCTTCCGTAACACCACGCATAAGATCAATCACTTTGAACGCATTTTCGGGACTCATCACCTCTGTTATTTCTTGGCCCGCTTCATAAATCACGTTGCCACCATTGTCTTCTATACGCAACAAATACGTTGGCTCCATTCTAATTCCTTTGTTGGCAAATGTGCTGTATGCAGTTACCATTTCAAATAAACTAATGTCTGCTACACCTAAGCACAATGCCGGCACTGGATCAATGAAAGATTCGATACCGCACTTGTGCGCATATTGCACGGCTGCTTGTGGTGTAAAGCGCTTCATAACCCAAGCAGTAATGTTGTTCATTGAGTTGGCAAGTCCATATTTCAAGCTCACCTCTACTCCACTAAATGGATCGCCATTGCTTGGCGCCCAATCTTTCAACAAACCAAACTCTCCCTTTTTAAAACCATGCTCTATATCAGGAACCATATGGCAAGCACTTAAGCCAGCTTCAAGGGCCAAACCGTAAACAAATGGCTTAAACGTAGAGCCAACCTGGCGCTTTGCAAGCTGCACGTGATCATAAGCAAAATGCTCATGATCAATACCACCAACCCATGCTTTTATGTGTCCATTTGATGGATCAAGACTCATTAAACCTGCTTGTAAAAAGCTCTTGTAGTATCGAATAGAGTCGTTTGGGGTTAACACTGTATCTATTTCTCCTTTCCACGAGAAAACTTTCATTTCTACAGGAATATCAAACACTAACTCTACCGAATCTTGATCAATTTTTCTGCTTGTATGCTCGCAATCATCTGCTTGACAAACCCAATAATCCACGCCTTCTATATTCTCTTCTTGAATAAAATCGCCTCTTCGATGGCAGTTGCTGCACTCTTTTCCTGTAAGAATTCGATAGCGCTCGCTGCGCTTTCTTGCTGTGCTCATTACGCTTTCTACTTGATCATCAGAAAGACTAGCAAACGGAAAGTTTTTGCGTTTTAATAACTGACTCGAAAACTCTTTTTGAAGGTATTCGCCCAAATAAGTGGCCACTGCATTTTCTGCATATTCCTGCATTTTATAATTGAGGGTGGTGTAGATTTTCAATCCATCTCGATACACATCATAAGCCTCACCATCAGGTTTGGCATATAAATACTCGTCACTATCTTTCACTCGAGTATTCAGCACTTCGGTGACTTTACTACGTAAGGTTTCTCTAAAATAGGGTGCTATTCCTTCATTGTGATCCACACTTTGGTAATCAATACCAAGCGGCAATTGAGATAAAGAGTCAAACTCAGGTTGAGAGATAAACTTGTTTCGCACCATTTGGCCAAGCACCACATTTCTGCGCTGCAAAGTGGTGTCTGGTCTGCGAATCGGATTAAAAAGCGAAGGATTCTTGGCCATACCCACCAACATGGCTGCTTCATGAATTTCTAATGAATCTGGCTTGCAATTGAAATACACTTGAGCGGCCGAATTAACCCCAACTGCGTTATTGACAAAGTCAAACCGGTTGAAATACATGGCCACGATTTCGTTCTTAGTATAATACCGTTCTAGTTTCGAAGCAATAATCCACTCTTTCAACTTTTGCACAACGCGCCTTATTTTGTTTGCCGATTTTTGCTCTGTGAACAGCATTTTGGCCAACTGTTGCGTGATGGTACTTGCACCGCCTTTAGACCCTAAATAAGATACTGCGCGCACAGTGCCACGCACATCAATACCCGGGTGTGTGCGAAAACGTTCGTCTTCGGTTGCAATCAGCGCATTTACTAAATGAGGCGAAAGATCTTTGTAGCGCGCATTAGTTCGGTTTTGATAGAAGTACTTTCCTAGTTCTTTTCCATCACTAGAATAGATCACACTGGCCAAATCACTCTTTGGATTTTCCAAATCTTGAATGGTTGGCATTTTCCCTAAATAGCCTTGTTCGGCAAGAAAGAAAACAAGAAAAACGCTCAGAATTCCAGTGAAAACGAGCGTCCAAAAAATGATAATATACTTCTTCATGATTCGCAAGGCTGCAAATTAATCATAGGCGCTTTTGATCAGCAGTCCGACATCATAAATTTCGTGAATAGTGTCGGGCCGCATGGCGTGCTGAATTTCGAAATTGTAGGTTCCCGCCAAGGGGAATTGTAGATTTCTTTTAAACATAACTTGGTTATCAAGCAAATCACCCAATCCGCTACCAATCCATTTGCCCGAAGCTTCGGCCATTGGGCAATCAATCGTGTCTACAATAAAGGTGTTGTTTGGGAAATAAGTCTTGAAATAAATGATCAAATTCTGATACTCGTAATTGCCGCTATGCCTTATTTGCGCATAAAAATTGAAGGGCGAAAGGGTGTCAGAAACTTCATGTGTAAATCGCTTTACGTCATTAAATTCCCAATCGCCACTTTGCACTTCTTGTGTTTCATTGATCAATGCAGGTTTGGTGCAAGCGGCTAAAGCCATCAACAAAACGGTTGCTATTTTGAGTTTATGCTGGCGCATCACCTGTGTTTGGTTTGTTGCCTTTGTTTTTGTTCTTAAAGTTGCGATTTGGTCGCTTCTTTTTTGGTGCCGCAGTTTGTTCAGCGGCACCATCAGCAGGTTTTGCTTGCTGTGGTTGTGGTTTTTTCTTAGGCGGGTTTTGTTTTTGAACGGGCTTATCACCTGAGGTTTGTTCCGTTTTTTGCTCGCCTTGCTGGTTTCTATTTCCCGTCTTTCTGTTCTTGTTTCTCGACTTATTCTTCGGCTCCTTTTTCTTGTCAAAACGGGTCAAATCTTCTTGGCCAATCACATCACCAAAACTCACTTCTTGAACTTTTATTTCTTCCTTGAATGTGAATTTCACCAAATCATCAACGTCTTTTCCTTCCTTGTTCAACGCGATCACCTCCTTCACTCTATCCACTTCCATGGCAATGAATTCTGATGGAGCATCTTCATACGAAAACCACATCATGCCTTTGAAAATGTCGGTTTTTTGATGAAAAGCCATACCACGCTTTGTTTTCAACTTGGTTCGATGATCAGGAATTTGTTTGATGGCGTCCATATAGCTATCTAACTCATAGTTGAGGCAGCATTTCAATTTTCCACATTGGCCGGCAAGCTTCATAGGATTGATGCTCAATTGCTGGTAACGCGCAGCTGCAGTAGAAACCGTTCTAAAATCGGTCAACCATGAACTGCAGCATAATTCTCTACCACAAGAACCAATGCCGCCTACCATTCCCGCTTCTTGGCGAGAACCAATTTGGCGCATTTCTACTCTGATTTTAAATTGATCTGCAAGTTTTTTGATCAACTCACGAAAATCTACACGTTCATCAGCGATGTAATAAAACGTGGCCTTGTTTTTATCGCCTTGGTATTCTACATCCGAAATCTTCATATTCAGCTTTAATTCACGCACAATTTCGCGTGTTCTGATCATGGTTTCGTGTTCCATTTCGCGCGCTTCTTTCCATTTTTCAATGTCGCCTTCGTGCGCTTTTCGGTATATTTTTTTGATTTCGCGGCTGTCTTCTTTAATACCTCGCTTGCGCATTTGAAACTTTACCAATTCGCCAGTGAGCGAAACCATACCAATGTCATGACCTGTTGTAGCTTCCACAGCTACCATTTCGCCTACGCCAATGGTTAAGTCTTCTGTGTTTTTAAAGTATTCTTTTCGGGTATTTTTAAATCTAATTTCAACAAACTCTGGCCCTGCATTACCAGGGCGTTGCATGCCGGCAAGCCAGTCAAATACATCTAGTTTGTTGCAACCGCTTGTGCCACAGTTGCCATTATTTTGGCAGCCTGCTGGAGTTGTTCCACAACCTCCACTACTACAATTTCCACACGCCATTGCTTTTCTTCTTTATGATTCACAAAGCTAGCTCGATTAATTCAAGCTTGTTGTTGCTTTGCGATGATCGATTCATAATTATGCTTGGGCTTCTGTTTCGGCCTTCGCTTTTTTTCCTGCGTGAACCAGCCTCACGGCTTCGATGCTGGCATCATACCACACCAATTTTCCGTTCACGTTTCTACTAATATGAAAAGCTGCTTTTTGCAATAGTTCTAAAAATCCTTCGGCATTAGCCGTGTTGATGTATGGAGAAAAGTCTTTGTAAAACTTCGCTTCTTCACCTTCCATTGGTATGTGAATGTCCATCCAACCCAATCGAAAACAACGGTCAATTACTTTGAGTGTACCTTCCACAAACTCGCGTTGCGTGTCTCTATTGTTGCCGGCCATTTTCATGCTCCAATCAAACATGCCAACCAAATCTCGCCCCCAAGCCATGCGCATCCATAGTTTAAACTCGGTGAGCCAAGGGTTTATTTCGTTGTTGGCTTCTTTCATGGCTTCAAACACGTTGCCTTCGGTTCTAAAAGCGATATCTACCGCTTTAGCTCGGTCAATATTGGCTTGAGCCACTAAGAAATCAGCAAGTTCTTCTTCAGACAGGTGTTCTTCTTGAAATCGCTGAACGCGCGAAATAATCGTTGGCAACAACTTGCTTGGCGCGCTGCTCACTAGTATAAACACTGTTTTTGGCGAAGGTTCTTCTAGGTTTTTTAGAATCTTATTGGCGAAATCATCATTCATGAGATCTGCGTTCCAAATAATGAAAACGCGATAACCACCTTCAAAAGCGCGAAGCGCCAATTTTTTCTGAATTTGATTACCCTCTTTTACGTTGATCAACCCCACTTTGGTGCCCAAATTAATATGGTCGTACCAACCGCGCAGATTGCTAAACGGTTTTTGAATCATGAATTCGCGCAGCTCAGAAATAAAACTATCGGTGTAAACATTGTCTGACGCTTTTACGCGATCATTACTATTTACTGGAACCGAAAAGTGAACATCAGGATGTGTGGCTGATTGCATTTTCACACACGATGAACACGTGCCGCAAGCATCATGCTCAGCACGATTGCTGCACAACATGTATTGTGTAAGAAAGCGCGCCATGGCCAAACCTGTGCCACCTACCTGTTCTTGAATCAACAAGGCATGAGGCAAGCGGCCTTCGTCTACCATTTTGGTAAGAACGGCCTTCAACTCATGTTGTCCAGGTATTTCTTTGCTCTTCATATTAAGAAGCGGTAAAGATAGTAGGAGCAGTGGACAAGTTGCAAGATGGGAAGTGGATCTGAAAATTTAGTATGCGCACTTTTCACATTCCAAAGCGTCCATTCATTTTTCTCATGCTTTGTCTACATTTATCTTAAAATTATAACGCTTTATATAAACCACTCATAATGAAAAAGCTATTCCTTAGTTGTTTGATTTTTTCATCCATTCATGTTTTTGCACAAGAAAAAAAACCCGTGAAAATGGAGGTTCCGACCATAGCGCTTGGCGAAAATCAAAACTTTGATGTATTGAACTATGAAGCACTTGCAAACAATGAGTTTTCGATCATGTACATGCAAGAACTGCCAGCAACTATTGTAGGAGATTTAGAATTTTATAATCCTGCCTCACTAGGAGCTTTTGCAGAAAAAAAAGATGAAAACGATTACAGAGGATTTGTAAATAACAGCAATCGTGTACTGGTATTAGTAAGACAAACATTTGGCGAAACTGGCGCTGCGGCCACAAAATTTTGGGTAGTTGCTGTGCGCGAATTGCAATCAAACACGGCTTATACCATGCACTACCCCGCTAGCTTTGTTCACCCAATTATTGCTGATCATATTCCTGTTACTTACAGTTTAAAAAACGTAGACCAAATTCCTGATTTAACCGAACGTGAATTTGCTGCACTAGTAGCTGTAGGTAAGCAGAAATATGGGTTCTATGAATATCCTGCTGTCACTTATAAGTCTAGCTTCACCACTTTAGCAGACGATATCCAAAATATGAAATCGGGTTTTAAAGAATTGAAAGCCGCACTTGGTGGTGGAAAAATGTCTTTGCCTAAAGGCGAAAATGTGCTTTTCAAAAGGGAAGTAATTGATAATATCCGTTTGGCTGCTACCAAAGTTTCAGACAAAGAAAGTGTTGAGCTAAAGATTTACATTTCGCAAAGCAGCGATTCTGAATACGAATTGTTGGCATCAAAAACCTATGATGGAAAAACCAACCCCATGTTTGCTTCGGCATTGGTTTATGACAATGACTTAAAAGTATCTGGTGCCTATGGCTGGACGGTTTTAAAACCAAACGACAAAGACGCAAGCTCAAGCATTGTTATTATGGGAATTGATGAAAATGGAGAGCCAAACTTTTGGGAAATCAACTCTGGCAAAAATGGTCTGAACTCTTTTACACCAACATTTTCATACACCAGAAAAGAAGGAATTTATGTGGTTAGTTTAAACCGAGATAAGATCTTCAAACCATTCTATCAGCATCATTTGCTTAAACCAGACGGTATTGCCGAAACACTTTTTCCAACTACAGAAGAAGAAGTAGGTTCTGAAAAATCTGAATACTTAAAAACAGAACAAAAAGCTGCTGCTCCGTCTACGGGTTACCAGCCAACTAGCACCACTGGTGTTACCAAAGTAGATGTACCAGTCGGCATTTTTGAACGAAACAACCATCGCTATTTATTTGAAACATTAAAATCTACCACCACTGTTGGTGACATGAAAAACACGCAATTTGCTGACTTAACCGTGGTGCATATTGACGATAACAACAAAATAGTAGAACATTATGACATTACTGAAAACAAAAGCAGTGATATGCCATATCCGATGTTTTTAGGTGATTATAGTGATAAAGCTTACTTTTTGGTGAACTACCCAAACATGTTTAAGCTTGTGATTTCTGATGATAAAGTAGAAACCGAAACAGTAGAAAACGACACCTACAAACTTATTAATCAAGCGAATGGTGAATACATAACATTTAACCAATATGGTGTTATGTACATTACTAAAAGTGTGATTGGCAATAAAACTACGCTTGAGTTTTTTCCTCAGAATTAAACGTGTTGATCAAATTATAATTGTTAGCCGCTTCGAACGAAGCGGCTATTTTTTTACCCGTTGTCTGAAAGAAATAGCATCTATAAAACACTTCTACTAAAGTAAATTGTATCTAATGTAAAAGCATGTGGGTAAACATTAGTAGAATCAAACCAAGTTTGATTGATAGTAAACTTCTGTCTTCCGATGTAAAGCTCATTTCCATTCTGGATTTTGAAGCGCCCTTTCTTTTGAGTTTTTTGTCCTGTCAGGTAGTTTTCGTAATTCCAATTAGCATCACCCGATTCTAAGATTGCAAGAACAGCTGAATATCGGACAGAATCACAGTTATAACAACTTACCCAAAGACCAACCCATTCAGGATTTTCTTCCGTAAAATTGGTTTTATTGCAAGATGTGATGAACAGACATATTACTGTAAGAAGAATAAAACGCTTCATGTTCTTTTGGTTACGATCATAGAAACTAGTGAAAAATGAAATTACCCTTTTCAGTTTAATTTCGATTATCATATTTGACTTTTAAAGCTATTTTTGATTTATGCAACGTATTGTACTAAATCTTAAAGACGATTCAAAGCTTGAGTTTTTGCTAGCTCTTATTAAAAATTTGAGTTTCGTTGACATTGTAAAATCTAGTAGTTCCAATCCTAAAGATCAAAAACACGATATTTTTCAATCTGCTGGTATTTGGGAAAACCGCGCAGTTGAAAGCGAAGATTTGAGAAAACAAGCGTGGAAAAGGAGCGCATGATTATTTGTGACACCAATATCATTATTGAGCTTTATAAAAACAACTCACAAATAATTTCAGAACTAAAACAGATCGGTCAAGAAAATATCGTCCTGAGCGCAATAACCGTTGCAGAGTTATATTTTGGTGCATTAAACAAAACTGAATTAAAGATCATACAAAAAGATGTTTCTTCATTGACCGTAATTTCGATGAATCAAGAAGTGACATCTACCTTCATTACTTTAATTGAAAAATTCTCCCTGAGCCATCGCCTTTCCATTCCTGATGCAATGATTGCCGCACAAGCAATCGTTTATGATTACCCATTATTTACGCTCAATAAAAAAGACTTCAAGTTTATCTCTAAATTGAAGTTATACGCATGATGGCTTGATGCCTAAGCTCAAAATAATCGCGTAAAACTTACCTTCGCCACCCAATAAAAACATACCATGGCTACTATTGACAACTTCAACTTTGCTGGAAAACGCGCACTTATTCGTGTAGATTTTAATGTTCCGTTAAATGATCAATTTGAAGTAACGGACAACACGCGTATTGTTGCTGCAATGCCAACCATTAAAAAGATTTTAGCTGATGGTGATTCAGTAGTGTTGATGAGTCATTTAGGTCGACCAAAAAATGGTCCTGAAGACAAATATTCGCTCCGTCACATTGTTCCAGCAATTGAAAATGCACTTGGTTCATCGGTTATTTTTGGTGGTGATTGTGTTGGTGACGAGGCTTTTTCGATTACATCATCTATGAAACCTGGCGATCTAGTTTTATTAGAAAACCTGCGTTTTTACAAAGAAGAAACCAAAGGCGATGACGCTTTCGCTGAAAAGCTAAGCAAACATGGCGATGTTTATGTGAATGATGCATTTGGAACCGCACATCGCGCTCATGCCTCTACCACCATTGTTGCCAATTATTTCTCAGATAAAATGTTTGGTTACTTATTGGCTGCCGAAGTAGAAAATGCAACCAAAGTTTTAAATAGCGCTGAGCGACCTTTCACTGCCATTATTGGTGGTGCCAAGGTGAGCTCTAAAATTGAGGTAATCACCAACATGCTCAGCAGTATTGATCATTTGATTATTGGTGGCGGCATGGCATACACGTTTATAAAAGCTCAAGGTGGTAAAATAGGCTCAAGCTTGGTAGAAGATGATTATCTAGAAACGGCTATTTCAATTTTAAAAGCTGCTGATGAAAAGGGCGTGAAAATTCACTTGCCGATAGACAGCACCATTGCCGATGCTTTTTCAAATGATGCAAACACACAAGAGGTGCTTTCTGCTGAAATTCCTGACAACTGGATGGGATTGGATGTTGGAACTAAGGCTATCGAAAGCTATCGTGAAATTATCCGCGCAAGCAAAACCATCTTGTGGAATGGTCCTCTTGGCGTTTTTGAAATGGAAAAATTCGCAACTGGTACCAAGGCACTAGGACTCATGATTGCAGAAGCCACAGAAAATGGTGCGTATAGCTTGGTTGGTGGTGGCGACTCAGTTGCCGCTGCAAAACAATTTGGCTTAGCTGAAAAAGTAAGCTACGTTTCTACTGGTGGCGGTGCTTTGCTAGAGTTTCTTGAAGGAAAAACTTTGCCCGGAGTTGCAGCTATCTTAGCTTAATCTTCTGTAAGAGATTTTATCTTATCCAAATCGTTTAGCTCTGCCTCAAAAAGCGGAGTGATCATATTTTCTGCTTTGGTGAGCCATTCTGTTTCTGCTAAAATTGGCAATACAGCTGGCGCAGCATTCATTACTGGTTCAAAGAGCAAACTGTCTTCTGGACTCGATTTGTGCAACACAGGAATGTACTGATCTACCCAGGTAAGTAAATTGAGTATAATGCTGGTGATGAGGATCATTTTTATAAGTCCGAAAAGCAGCCCCGCAAGCTTGTTAGCCAATTTCAACGCAACCAAATTGGCCGTTTTTTCAACCAACTTAGCCAGCGCATGAATTCCAAAAACCACTGCTATAAACGTAATCAAGAATGAAACATAACCGAGCCATGTTCCTTCTAAATCTAACCACTCTTTTAGCTTATTGGCTGTGACTTCAGAGAAATTTGCAGCAATATAAATACCTGCAATCAAAGCAATAATAGATGCAAGTTCTACAATAAAGCCTTTTCTAAAACCTTTCCAAGCGGCAAAAGCCAACGGAATAAAAAGAATAATGTCCCAATGATTAAAATCCACGCGTCAAATTTATGCCTTGAACATTGCCCCCAAACGTAATTTCGCACTTATGATTGAACAGGATTTTGAACAACGGTTCGAAACAGCGATGAAAAAGCTTGAAGTGCGATTTGAACAACCTATCGACTTGCAAGCAGCCTTATTTTTAATTGGAGTAAACGAGCTTGGACAAGGCCCGAGAAGATTGAATAAAGATCAAAAGCTAGATGTAATGCACATTGCTGTGTGTTGCTTGCTTGAACCTTATGGTTATTACTCTTTTGAAGGTTTAGACAAACAAGGCTGGCCGCATTATACGCGAAACGAGCGCATACCAATGCTCAGCGGAAAAGAGCAAGAACAAATGATGAAAGAAGCTATTATCAAATACATTGATGATCAAGGAATTTAAAAAAAGCGTCCAAAGACTGGCTGAAAACACTTTTCCAAACAAGTTGCTAAAACAAAAAAAGGGCGAATGAGAAATCTCATTCGCCCTTTTTATAACTATTGTTTTGGATTATCTACAATCTAAAATTGTGATTACTTCAGAAGCCACCTCGTTGTTTGCGATGGTAATAAAACCTTCACCGCAAAGCGAATCAACACTTACCACTTCAATTTGATTTGGTGGTAAACCTTGATAAGTAATGGTGCTATCATAACGAACCGCACGCACACGAAGCACTGCCGGTAAATCAAACTCTTCTACATACACACCAAGACTGTTTGTCAAGCCGGTAGTTCTAACAATACAATCTGGTTGTGTACAGAACAATGTCACGTGCACTCCTTTTTGAGAAACGCCTTCAGCGTCAAGTACTTTTACCTCTGCTCTACCTGGAGCATCTTTGCCTTTACAGTTGGTTAGCGCAACTGCCGAAACAGCGATGAATAGAATATAAAGAATCTTTTTCATGTTATTTTCAAAATAGAAAGCGTCAAAAATAAGATAATATTACTCGCATTTTTCTTCGATTTTTAGCTCAACTACGACTCATAAGACGACAATTAAACATTTTAAGCAAATGAATCACATTTTCTTCAACCTCAAACCACAAATTTGCAATCCGAAATGAATCCCTGGATTCGATTTCAAAAAACAAATAAACTAAACGCATATGAAACAAGGTAGTTTGCTTATCGCGCTGATTTTAACTTTTACACTCATGGCTCAATCTCAAGACGCACGTCCAAAACTCAAAATCTCTACCAACTATGGCGACATGGTAGTAGAACTTTACAATGAAACTCCACAACACCGCGACAATTTTCTAAAGCTAGTAGAAGAAGGTTTCTACGACAGTTTGCAGTTTCACCGCATCATCAAAAACTTTATGATTCAAGGTGGCGATCCTGGTTCTCGCGGAGCAAAAGGCGATAAACAACTTGGCAGTGGTGGCCCAGGTTACACCATCGAAGCAGAAATTACTCCACAGTTTATTCATAAAAAAGGTGCGCTTTCGGCTGCCCGTCAAGGCGACCAAGTAAACCCCGATAGACGCAGCTCTGGCTCTCAATTTTATATTGTTCAAGGTCAAGTAACCAACATAGATCAATTGGCTCAATTTGAGCAGCGCTGCGGGTTTGACATGAAACAACAGCAACTTCGTAAGTTTTTCATGGCTCCTGAAAACAAAGAATACCTCGATCGTTATCAAGCTGCGGTAAAAATTCAAGACCAAGCTGCAGTGCAAGAAATTATGTCGGAAGTACAACCAATTATTGATGCTACCAACTCAACAGGTGTGTTTGCATATACACCTGAGCAACGCGAAGCGTATGCAACCATTGGCGGCACACCACACTTAGACCAGCAATACACTGTTTTTGGTGAAGTTATAGAAGGCTTAAACATCATCGATTCTATCGCTGCAGTTCCAACTAAACCAGGCGATGCGCCCGTTGAACCAGTAATTATGCAGATTACAAAACTTGATTAAGAGATTGATTTGAGCGCCATCCGCGCTTTTCGCTTCAATCTTTTAGCACAAACACAAGTGCATACTAAAGCACAGCACTATCTTCTTGTAGTTGCTGTGCTTTTTCTTTGTAACACTATGTGATTCTAGCAAAAAGTATTTCCGCGTCAATCGTTGGCTAAAGAATGTTCCAAATTCAAATTGGCTTCCCAAATCACTGTATTTAGGGATATATACTTTACGGCTTTCTCCTACTTTCGCGCCCATGACTTTTTCTGAAAAAATTGAAGCACTCGTAAGCGAGCTAAAATCTGCTAAAGCTGAGCGTTTAGAAGACGCTGAGCAATTTAGAATCAAATACTTAGGTTCAAAAGGCCGTTTCAAAACCCTGTTTATAGAGTTTAAAGAAGCTACTTCAGAAGAAAAGCGCGCATTTGGTAAGCAACTCAACGAGTTGAAAGCACAAGCCGAAGAAAAATTTAAAGCTTGGAAAGAAAAGCTCGATAGCGAAAAAGATCAAACACAAAAATTAGATCTTACTCGTCCGGCCATGTATAAAGAGCCTGGTGCGGAGCACCCGATTTCTTTGATCAAACGCGAAATTATTGACATTTTTCACGCTATTGGTTTCTCTGTTGCTGAAGGCCCAGAAATAGAAGATGATTGGCATAATTTCACTGCGCTCAACTTTCCACCTGAGCATCCAGCACGAGACATGCAGGACACGTTTTTTGTGAGAAATCCAAACGGTACTGGAGAAGATTATGTGTTAAGAACACACACATCATCGGTGCAAGTGCGCACCATGCAAAACGAAAAACCACCTATTCGCATCATAGCACCAGGGCGAGTTTTTAGAAATGAAGCTGTTTCAGCACGTTCACATTGCATTTTTCATCAGATAGAAGGTTTATACATTGATGAAGGTGTAACGTTTGCCGACATGAAGCAAACTTTAGAATACTTCGCAAAAGAATTTTTTGGAAAAAGCAAAATTCGTCTTCGTCCTTCATACTTCCCATTTACTGAGCCAAGTGCCGAAATGGATGTGTATTGGGGTTTAGAAAACGAATTAGATTATCGCATCACTAAAGGAACTGGCTGGCTAGAAGTAATGGGCTGCGGCATGGTTGACCCAGCTGTGCTTGAAAGCTGTGGAATAGATTCTGAAAAATACAGCGGCTTTGCATTTGGTATGGGCCTTGAACGAAGCGCAATGCAACGTTTTCAAATTCCTGATATCCGTATGATTTTCGAGAACGATGTGCGATTTTTAAAACAATTTCAAACCGCACTGTGAAACATTTAATCAGCTTTTTACTTGCGGCTTTTATTCTTAATAGTTGTGCCCTTTTCGATAAAAAAGAACAAACAATTGTTCCGCTAATTGAAGGAATACCAACGATTAAATCGTTGACCGACAGCCTAAATAAAATCAGTGCTACGAGCGCAAAATGGGCTGTTAGTGGAGAAAAAATTTTATCCTCTATCGATCAAAAAATTGATTGGCAAAAGGAGTTTGAAGTATTTGAAAAAGCCAACGTTAATCAAATCAGATATCGCGATGCTTATTCAGTGAGCGACACAGCAATAGGTAAAACACGAACGCTTGTGTTTACTGCAAAAGATAAGTCGCAAGAAATTCAAAAAATGGAAATACATCTTGTGCAAGGCAGCATCGTTTATTACGAAGTTGAAAAAAGCCGCAAGACCATTTTTTCTAACTCAAATCAGCGTTTCGTTTTTGATGGTAATGAATACATGTTGGATGTTGACCAACAAATAGAAGGTGTGTTTTCTAATCAACAATATGTGCATGGAACCATTCTTTCTGGTACAACCATTTGGCGTGGAACATTTGATATTGGATCAGAAAAAATTCCCGTACAGGCGTTGATCAATTTAAAGGAGAAAACCTTTTTCTTAAAAAACAGCACCGAAATTATTGGCTTCAATAAGTTTGAGCAAATTGGTGATACGCTAGTGTTTGCAAGCGATTTCTTTGATAGTCGTTTTCACGTGAAACCTTTAAATGATTCAACGTTACACGGACGTTGGATTAATGACAAGCGTGAAACATCACACTCTATTCCCTTCGAAGCAAACGCAAATATTGCGTATCGTTTCACGGCAAACATGCTTCCTAAACAAAATCTTTCAGGCTATCATAAAACATACTTCTATACAGAAGATGAGCAAATTGAAGATTCTACACTACTCAAAATCGATCAAAACCAACATATGGTTTCGGGTTCAATACTTACCGAAACGGGCGACTATCGTTTCTTAGAAGGTGTTGTAAGAAACGATTCTGTTTTGATGAGTACCATGGATGGAACACATGTTTATTCATTTACGGCAGCTATCGAAGGTGATCAATTAAAAGGAGTTTTTAAAAGTGGTTGTTGCTACCAACAAAACTGGACAGCAACGTTAAATTCATCATTTGAATTGCGCGATCCAGAAGTGATAACAAAAATGCTTCCTGATAGCATTGTTTCTTTTTCGTTTCCTGATCAAAACGGGAAGTTGGTTTCTATAAACGATAAAACATTTTCGGGCAAACCAATGGTGGTTTCTTTGATGGGAACTTGGTGTTCTAATTGCTTAGACGAAGCACAGTTTCTGAAAGAAGCTGAAAGTATTTATGGTTCTAAAGGTTTGATGATTGTTGCTCTTGATTTCGAACTAATCAATGATTCAGCAAGAGCATTTGAAAACATAAATCGCCATCGTGAAAGCTTAGGTATTAACTATCCTGTGTTGCTTGCTTGCCTAGGTTCTACCAAATCGAAAGCGCATGAACAGCTTCCTTTTTTAAATGGAATCTATTCTTATCCTACCATGATTATTTTGGACAAAAATCATGAAGTAGTTAAAATACACACTGGCTTTAATGGTCCAGCAACTGGCCCAATGCATTACGATGC
>CAZWXC010000008.1:0-18317 GCA_964637935.1 uncultured Flavobacteriales bacterium
GTATTGCTTGACGACCAAATTAATTGTTCACCGTCTCTGTTTAACTCGACTGCAAACGTTGTTTGAGATACATCACTAATGGCTCTACCTGATAAAAAATAATCACCACTTAAGTTTGTCTCAATATGTAATGCTGATGCATCACTTTCACCCACTGCACAAGCACAAATAGCTTCAAGTTCATCCAAAGCGTAAGTAATAGTAGCTGTTCCAGCTCCGTTAGTTGTTCCCACGGTGAAAGCCTCTGCCACAGAAAGCTGAGCTTCGTTCACTGCATTGTTTACTTCTTGGGTCAATGGTGTGTTTGCATCTTTTGAACAAGAGAATACTAAGATTGAAGATGCGGCTAGAAATAATAATTTTTTCATGGTTATAATTTTTTTTGATTTTAATGGTGATACAAATTCAATACAAAAATTCGACATAGACCCATTAAAATCAGATAAATAGTTGATTTTATTCTATTAATTGACCGTTACTCTCTGATTTTCAGCAAGAAAACTTTTTATTAAGTACTCTCGTATATACAAGTTTTGTCAATTTGTAAAAAGTATCGCTTTTGGTACTTTTTTTTCAAAAAGCTAAATGTTCTTAATAGCGCATGATGTAGATTTGGCAACCGATGAAAAAAAGAGCTCCAATCAAAATTTACTTCTTTCCTATTTTCTTTTTGTTCGTTTTCGGATTCAATTCTGGACTTTTTGCAATAGAAGGTTCCGTAAATAAGGAATTCAGAGACTCCTTAGAAATAGAAATTGACAAAGCAGCAGTGCTATTATCATCGGCACCTGAAGCATTTGTAAAAAAAGCTTTGGAGATTGAGAAAGCTGCAATTACAGAAGGAGATTCGGTGTCTTACAATAAGATTTACTTATACCATGGGGTTTACCACGCTATAAAAGGTAACCTTGACAACGCAATACGTATCTTTTTTGAAGTTTGGGAATTTGCGTTTATTACTAAAAATCCTAGACTACAAGTGAGTGCATATAACAATATCGCTGGGGTATATAGATATAGTGGGAATTATGCCAAAGCTGAAGAATACATGCTGAAAGGGCTAGTTATATGGGAAGATAATCAGCAATGGGACCTTGATAGAGGTCAACTCCTTCTTTCACTAGGAATGGTTGTAGACGTTCAAGGCAGATTGGATGAAGCGGATGAATACTTGCATCAGGCGCTGGATATTTTCAAAAAGGAGCAAGACTATGATCTAATGCTTCAAACTATGGGTGAGTTGGCTTTTGTTATGGAGAAAAACGGTCAGAATGCGAAAGCGATGTCGGTCTACAATTCTATGCTGCCACTTTATAAATACAATAATGACAAACGAAACCTAGCCACAACCAATCAAAGAATGGGTGGAGTTTCAATGAATATGGGTTTGTATTCTCAGGCGTATACTCAGCTGAAATATTCGCTTAGGCTTTCAGATTCTTTAGGTTATAATGTGCAGAAAGATAGTACGTTAGTTCGTTTAATCAAGGCTTCAGCTCATTTAGGTAAGTTATCTGAATTGGAGAATTATGTGAATCAGCTTTCACGATTTCATCATGAACAAGAAACAAAAAACTTGGAGCGAACTATTGCAGATCTTGAAACCTCGCATCAGCTAAATGAGCAAAAATTAGAGAACGATATATTAAGAGCCGAAACCAAGAATCAAAAACTTGAAATACTAAATTTCAGGTATCTGATTGGAGGAAGCATCGGCTTCTTAGCCATTTTAGTCATTCTATTTATTACCGTTTACCGGTACAATGCCAAAATAAGAAAGTATAGCGAAGAGTTGACCAAGGCGAATGCAGAGCTAGAGCAGCACGTTGCTGCCAAAACAGAGTTGCTCGATAGTCGAAATCTTCAGCTAATACAAGCCAGTTTTGCGCTCGCACATGAAATTAGGGCAAAAGTTTCTACTATATTAGGTGCGGCTGAGCTGTTAAAGCTCGAAAAAGGCGAGGAAGGAACAAATCAATTGTTGATAGCAGTTAAAGAATCTACCGAAGAGTTGGATATTGTAGTTCGAGATCTAATCTCAAGATTAGAGGAGTAAATTTCCATAGTCAATCTGCATGGAATGAAGATTAAGCACTTGAGGTTCAATTTATTATTCACATTCATTCTTTACTCAGGTTTGAATATAAGTCAAATCAGTCTTTTGCCAAAAGATAGTTTGTACACAAAAGGCAGAAGACTTGCAGTTCAGCAGACTGACAGCTCAAATAGAGAGGCATTGATTTTATTTAAAGCTTGTTTGATAAAATGTAAAGCTGAGAAGGATAGTTTGCTGCTTGCAAAGTCATATCATTTGGCTGCATATTGTCTAGAACGAACTGATTTTACTCAGAGCATGCTTTTTTTAGATTCAGCTGTAGTGGTTTATAAAGCGCTAAACGTCAAAAATTTTCTAGACTGTCTTAATTATCAAGGTTACTTATACACAGAAAAAGGACGCTTTGATGAAGCCATTAAAGTATTTCAACAATGCATAGAAGATTCGAGAGCTTTCAATAGTCCCGAAAATGAATCGATCTGTCTATCTGAATTGGGTTATACTTATGATCGCCTTAAAAACTATCAGCGTTCTATTGAATTGAATCGTCAAGCCCTGGTATTGACGAAGGATTCTATTATAAAGGGGCGTATTTATGGAATGATTGGCATTGCATATGATGAACTGATGCAATACGATAGTGCATTGTTTTATAATCGAAAAGCTATTGATCTTTTTCAAAAAAATAACGCGGTAAATTTTGAAACAATTTGGCTTAGTAATTTGGGTAACACGCTAGTTAAAATAGGCAAGTATGAAGAAGCCTTAGAAGTATTGAGAAAAGCAGAACTGAACAATCTTGCCGCTGGCTCAAAATCATCTGTTTTATCGGCTAATATAGGCAGAGCATTAATGGAAACGAATAACATCAGAGAAGCCAAAAACTACCTAAATGATGCGCTTGAAATTGCGAAAATCACCGAAAATAAAAGATCTGAAGAAGAGGCTGAGTTTTTATTATCTCAATGGTTTGAACGTATTCAAGATTATGAATCGGCATTGGTTCATTACAAAATTCACACTCAGATTAAAGACAGTTTATACCAATTAGAAACAGTACGCGAAGCCGAAGAACTTCAAGTAAAGTATGAAAGTGTCACTAAAGACAAATTGATTTCGGATAAAGAATTAGAGATTGAGCGAAAGAATGTTGAGGTGCAACAAAGTAATTTTAGAAACCTGATTCTCGGTATTCTCGTTTTGCTTGCTGCAGCTTTTTCATATTTTATCTATCGAGTTCAAGTGCAAAAAAGAAGGCGAGCAAAAGCAGAAAATGAGCAGCGAATCATTGAACAAAAACTCAGTCTTTCCAAAGAACTTCATGACAATATTGGTTCGCAAATCACTTTTATGATTCATTCCATAGAGGGCATAGCTTATCAATCAAAAGAAGGAAAGAGTAAGCTGAAATTGATGGAAGTTTCTGATTTCGGTAGAGAAGTAATGGACGATCTCAGAAACACAGTTTGGGTGATGAAACAGGAGCAAGGCGACTTGAATACTTTGCACGCCAAATTGTTAGAAATCAAATCAAAAACTGGTGAAAGTGGAGTTGAGGTGCGCGAACTGTCAGGCAATGCTGTTTTGAGTGCTGTTCAACTTTTAAACCTTCACAGAATTGCATTAGAAGCCATTCAAAATGCATTAAAGTATGCGAAAGCCCAATCCATTGGCGTTTCGTTGCAAGTAGTTCGGGACAAAGTTATTCTCATGATTTCAGATAACGGAAAAGGCTTTGATTTAGAGGAAGCAAACCAAGGGAATGGACTTTTGAATATGAAAAGTAGGGCAGAGTCTATTGCAGCAAAATTGACTATCTCAAGTACACTTGGCACGGGTACTACCATCAAAGTTGAACTCCCGTTAATTTAACACTTCAATCAAATCCACCTCAAACACAAGTACTGAGTTTGCTGGAATGCTGCCAACACTTTCGGTTCCGTATGCTTTTCCTGACGGAATAAGCAAAATACCTGATCCTCCTTCTGGTATCTCTGGAATGCCAATTTGCCAACCTCTGATTACTTGATTTAAACCGAAGGTTATTCCTGTGGTAGATTCATCAAACACTTTTCCATCGGTTAAATAGCCTTTATAAGCACAGGTTACGCTGCTGTTTGAGTTTGCAAATCCACCATTGGTTTCATTCGTAATTTCTACAAAAACACCATCAGAAACTTCTGTTGCGTTCAAACCATTATCTGCAATGTATCTTTCAATAATAGCACGATCTACTTCTGCTTGTTTTGCTACTTTATCTTCTTTATTACAACCACTTAGCAAAATTGAAATTGGTAGAAGGGCAACGAAAAGAGTTTTCTGAAACATAGGCCTGATTTTATAGAAGCGAATATCATTCTAAAAACCAATACATGCAACGCACTGTTTGTGGCAATTTACCCCATCTTTACAACCGCTTATGAAGGTAAACCAAGTCTCCAATCAAATTGAACTGAACGATTGCGTTCGTTTTCTTTCCAACCAAAAAAGCATTGCGCTTGACTTAGAATTTGATAAAAACCGCTACAGATATGGCTTCACGCTTTGCCTATTGCAAGTAGCGGCCGAAGATCAAATCTTTGTAATCGATCCTTTCAACAGAATTGATCTTACCGAATTTTATCGCCTTCTTGAGCGAAAAGATCAACAAATTATTGTGTTTGAATTTGGTGAAGATTTGCGCTTGTTACACGCAAAAGGTTGCCGACCTTCAAATATTTACGACATAAGTACGGCAAGCAAACTTTTAGATAATTCGCAGCTTTCGCTCGGTAATTTAGCACTGAAATACTTGGGTATTGAAATGGAAAAAACAGCTCAGAAAAGCAATTGGGTATTGCGTCCATTGAGCAAAGAGCAAATTGAATATGCCGCTGATGATGTTCGCTACTTATTCGAACTAGAAACGCTGCTAAAAGCTGAAATAGCAGCCAAGGGTTTTGAATCTTGGGTAGAAGAAGAGAATACCAGTTTTGAAGAGTCGGTGTTCGAGGCCGATGATGAGTTTGAGTATTTAAAACATAAAGATAAGCGAGGTTTTTCTCAGCATCACTGGCATCTTTTTGCAGACCTGATGCACATGCGCGAAAGCTTTGCACAGCAAATTAACCGTCCTGCTTTTCAAGTAGTGGATAAAGAATTTTTAATGGAATTGGCTAAAGACCCAGCTTACATCACCAATTTTTATTCAAAAGCTCGACCACATAAAACATTGGCCACAGAGCCCTTTAAGCAGCGCCTATTGCGATGCCGAAACGATGCTGCTTATGATGCAAAACAAAAAGGGTTGAGCAAAGAAGAACCAGCTATCGACCGTTTAGGAGAAGACGAACTGCGCGCCTTTAGAGCCGCCAAAGCTGCCGAGGAAGAATTGAAAGAAACGATTTTCAAGCCTATACAAGCCGTATTGAAGGATCGTTTTGGAGAAAACACAGCTTCATATTTGCTGAGTAATAAATCAATGATGGAACTTGCTAAAGGCAATATCAGTAATTACAGAACCTACAGACTTACACTTGTAAAAAGCATTGCCGCGGAATTAGGATTGAAACTGCCGTTCAGTTAATCTCCGGTTAAGATGTAAGTAAGCTTACGTTAATGCGTCAGTCGCACGATAGTTTCCATATTTGTTTTAATGAATTTTGCTGATCAACCTAATAATTTAAAGTCATACACGGATCTGAGGTGCTTGAGCGAAGCTATTTGTGCGCCACTTTACATTGAAGATCATGTGCCGCAACCTGCTGCATTTGTTAGTCCACCTAAATGGCATTTAGCGCACACCACATGGTTTTTTGAAGAATTTATTTTAAAGCCGTACAAAGCTGATTACAAGGTTTTTCATGAAGATTTCAGCTTCATGTTTAACAGTTACTACAACAGCATCGGTAAGCGCGTTTTTAGAGCATATAGAGGTAACATGACGCGTCCAAGCCTTGAACATGTTCATGCTTATCGCCAATATGTTGATCAACATATGTGTGATTTGATAGGACAAGGTTCATCAGATCATCTATTGACGCTTTTAAAAATCGGAATCAATCATGAGCAACAGCATCAAGAACTGTTGATCACTGATTTGAAATACATATTAGGTCATAACCCTTTGTTTCCGATCTACAAAGAGCAAGGAGCTTTAGTCAACGACACCAACTCATCGCAAGGAAGCATAATGATAGATGAGGGCGTTTATGAAATTGGCGCTGAGGCAAATTCAGGATTTACATTTGACAATGAACACAATCGCCATAAAGTTTATGTGAATGCTTTTGAAATTGAAAATCAATTGGTTACAAATGGTGAATACATCGACTTTATTGAGTCAGGAGCTTATGTAAACCACAATTTATGGTTAGATGACGCTTGGGCTTGGATCAATGAAAACAAGATCAATGCACCCTTGTATTGG
This sequence comes from uncultured Flavobacteriales bacterium, assembly GCA_964637935.1. Classification (GTDB taxonomy): domain Bacteria; phylum Bacteroidota; class Bacteroidia; order Flavobacteriales_G; family Salibacteraceae; genus SHAN690. The sequence continues at coordinate 6,465 of CAZWXC010000008.1, forward strand.
CATAAAATGGACGGAGAATGGTATCATTTCACCTTGAGTGGATTACAACCAATAATCCGAAACGAAATATTAAGCCATGTTTCTCATTACGAAGCTGCTGGTTTTGCTGCTTTCGCTGAAAAGCGTTTACCAACAGAGGCCGAGTGGGAGATTGCCAGCCCAAAACTAGATTGGGGCAAGCGATGGGAACATACAGGAAGTGCCTATTTAGCTTATCCAGGTTATAAAAAGCCAGATGGTGCCGTAGGTGAATACAACGGCAAATTTATGATGAATCAAATGGTGTTGCGCGGTGCATCTGTTGCCACTTCGCCCATGCACTCAAGAAATACCTATAGAAACTTTTTCCAACCAAACCTGCAATGGCAGTTTACTGGAATACGATTAATCAAGAATGGATAATATCCAAAAAGCACTTTTTGCAAAAGAAGTAAAACAAGGTTTAAGCGCTAATCCTAAAACGCTCAGCTCCAAATGGTTTTATGATGAAATTGGCGATCAATTGTTCGTCAAAATCATGAACATGCCCGAGTACTATTTAACCGATGCTGAATTTGAAATATTTTCGACCAAATCGGCTGAGTTGATCGAGGCTTTCGGTGTTGAAAATCAATATTTTGAATTGATAGAATTGGGTGCAGGCGATGGTACTAAAACCATTGAATTACTCAAAGCGCTTCGTTTTCATGATTTCGCTTACCGACCAATTGATATTTCGATCAATGCAATTGAAAACTTAGAAGCGCGCGTAAAACGCGAAGTTCCTGAAGTGAAAGTGAAAGGCGCTCAAGGCGAATATTTTACTGCACTGTCATCGCTAAAGTCGAACCATTCCAAGGTGATCCTGTTTATGGGATCTAACCTTGGCAATATGCTCGATGAACAAGCCAATCGTTTTCTAAAAGCTTTGGCAGAAATAATGAATGCAGGTGATAAATTGCTTTTAGGGTTGGATTTGAAAAAGGCGGAAGAAATAGTGCTACCAGCATACAATGATGCACAAGGCTATACGGCTGCTTTCAACTTGAATTTGCTTACTAGAATGAACAACGAACTAGGTGCAAATTTCGAGGTTGAAGCATTTGACCACAAGCCAAAGTATGATTACGATAAAGGCCTTGCTCTTAGCTTTTTAGAATCAAAAAAGAAACAAACGGTTCAGATAGAATATTTAAATAAAAGCTTTGATTTTGAAGCGGGTGAGAAAATCTTTATGGAGGTTTCTCGCAAGTATGACGATGCTTCCATAAAAGCTATTTCTGACAATACAGATTTAAAACTAACCAATAGTATTTACGATAGTAAACAGTGGTTTACCGACCTAATTTTTGAAAAACAATAAGCGTATGAAAGCAATTTGGAATGGAACGGTCATCGCGGAAAGCGACAACACAACAGTGATTGAAGGCAATCATTACTTCCCAGCAGATGATATCAAAAAAGAATTTTTTAAGCCATCAAACACGCATACTGTTTGTCCATGGAAAGGAACAGCGTCTTATTACACCTTAAATGTGGATGGATCTGAGAACAAAGATGCGGCTTGGTTTTACCCAGAAGCAAGTAAAATGGCGAAGAGCATTGAGGGAAAAGTGGCTTTTTGGAAAGGTGTTTCCGTAGAGAAGTAGTTCAATAAATTCATTGATTAAATTCGGCCAATCAAATCAAAATAATGGACCTGACATCATACCAAGCGATTCATCAATCTGCTCAATATTTGGCGGCAGCTGCTAAGAGTTTTTTACCCGAGCAAAGCACTGATTTCCACACAAGTTTGATTTGGGATGCGGATTTAACATCGTTTGTTTCGCACGAAATAAGTGAAGAAGGTGCTCGACTTGCTCTCAATTTAGAATACTATTCTTTGGATGTATTGCATCCTGAAATGGGCGAAATAGCTAGCTATCCGATTGGAGGAGCAAATCATTTAGACATTTTAAATTGGATTGGCCGAGAAAAATATTTGTTAGGAATCGAGCGTGATTATTCCTTCGAGATGCACTATGAATTGCCGTTTCCAAAGCTTCACGATAGAAGCGCGCATGCGCGCATTGAAAAATCTGAATTGCATCACCATGCCAGCCTCAGAAACTTAGCAACCGAAGTTCTGAATGAAATGAAACCTGTTTTCGATAGAATGGATGACGTGTTGGTTTGGCCGCACCATTTTGATTCGGCCGTTATCGGCTATTTTGACGATATGCCACAATTAGATAGCATTGGACTTGGCTTGGCTATGCCTGATTCAGTTTCAGACGTACCTTATTTTTACCTTGCTGCTTACCATGGAAACAAGGCTATTGAAGCTAAAGACCTGCCTTTGTTGAAATCAGGAAAATGGGAAAATGGCGATTTCAAAGGAGCAGTTTTATCGGCCGAAAATCTGGAAAATCAAGAAGGTGTAGCATTTTTTAAAGAAGCCATCAATGCTTTCTTGAATCGCTAACTTTCTGTTTCTAAATACTTACCGTAACGTTCGTCATCAAGGTATTGAAGTATCTCTGTTGAAGTAAAGCCATGCTCTTTATAGGCGGGCTCTAACTCGGTGTAGACCTTGTTCATTCTCGCTATTGGCGAATTATTGAACATCATAGAAACGACTGAAGTAAAAATGTTCTTGGTCATTACAATCGATCCTTTTCCCTCCATGGGTGGCATGGAAGAACTTATCATTTTTAGGATTTGAAAGATTTCAGCACCAGAAAGATTAACGTGACACTTGCTCACATCCGAAACAAAGTTGTAACCGATATTATACGCTGGATCGTTCCATAACTGCTGTGTAATATCCAACAATCCGCTAGCAAACACATCACCTTCATATTCAGTGATGATGAATTTTCTTTCTGGAATAATGGCGTATTTAAGCGTCAACTTCACTACTTCAAATCTAATATAGCACTGCAAAGATGAATGCAAGTGAAGTATTTATGATATGTGTTTCTCTCAAAAAATAAACGGTATATCTTATTCTATATTCCTTAGTTTAAAGCCTATTTGCCTAAAACAAATCGTTTTAAAGCTCAATCATTTTACATTTTTCTAAATGGTCTAGCCGTTGAAAATATTCAACAGGAGTATTCATTGCTAGGCAAGCACCTTCAATATTTGCATAGCAAATATTACCTGTATAGTCTGTTGCTTTTTTAGAAAGGATGCTAATTGCAGCAGTGAATATCGGCTGCACAACCACCACCGCTCCTTTTCCTTTTATGGCCTTCATTTCAAGATTGAAAAACTTGACAAGATTTAAAATATCTTGACTAGTGACTTTGAAGTGAGCTCCAGTAATATCTAGAATGTAGTCATAATGTTCATCGTAATCAGGGTCATTCCAAATCATCTGAGTCAGCTCCATTAACTCCGTTACGCTGAACATCCCAATGTACTTCGCTATAAATAGCTGTTTTTCGTTTGAAATTAAATAGCGAATAGAGGGCAGAAACGGGGTGCGATCTTAAAAAAAGATAACGAACCTTACGTTTTATGACTTGATTATGTTTTGAAAAACAGCATTTAAATCTTCAAAACTTCGGTAACCATTTGATGCTAAGAACAATTCTTTTTTGTGGCGAATAATAACCGAAGGAAAGCCACTTATTCCCATTTCTGAAGAAAGTTGAAACTCAGCACGAGTATCGTATTTTATTTCTTCGCTTTCGAAAGTCTGAATAAAGACATCTTTGCTCAAGCCTACTTTTTCAGCCAGATTGGCGAAAGTCTCAGTGGTAATCATTGAACTATTGTCCACAAAAAAGGCTTTCTGAACACTGTGAAAAAACTCCAAATCATCCTTTATTCCAAGATGGCGTGCCGCTACAACAGCTCTGCAACCAGGCTCTGTGTCTAAAATAAAGTTTCGATCGCCAATAATACCATGATTAAACGGCTGATTGGTTCTTTCATGAACCTCATTCCAATGTCCAGCCAAGAACTCGCCCATATCAGCAAGATTGTCTGTGCCACCAGGCCGCAAACCACCCATTACCGTTTTGAATTCAAAAGTTGGATATGCAGCTTTGATTTGAGCAATTACAGGAGCAAAGCCATAACACCAACTGCACATAGGGTCAGCGATGTAAATAATTAGTGGATTCTTTTCGTAGAGCCATTCAAATGCCATTGGTCATTTTTTAAAGTCAGCGAAGGTATCAGAAGCTTGATATGGCGTTTCATTATTTGATTCAATTAGCATAAATCATTCGCTAATATTGCGGTCTGATTCAGATTTCTTGAAAGACATACTACTCATCACTCCGCCTTTTACCCAGCTCAACACGCCTTATCCGGCTACGGCTTATATCAAGGGCTTTTTAAACACTAAAGGCATTGATTCATATCAAATGGATTTGGGGATTGAGGTGATCTTGAAGTTGTTTTCTAAAAACAGTTTGATCGAGTTGTTTGATCAAGCATCAGAAAGTAAAAAGCAGTTTTCAGAAAACACACAAAGAATTCTAGCCTTGCGCCATCAGTACGAGGCAACGATTGATGAAGTCATACTCTTTTTGCAAGGCAAAAACCAAACGTTTGCAAGACAACTTTGCAGCGAAAACTTCTTGCCAAGAGCCAGTAGATTTAATTTGCTTGACGACATGGATTGGGCCTTTGGAAACATGGGCATGCAAGACAAAGCCAAGCATTTGTCCACGTTATTTTTAGAAGATCTATCAGACTTTATCGTTGAATGTATTGACGATAATTTTGGCTTTAGCCGATATGCTGAGCGCTTGGGGAGAAGTGCCAATAGTTTTGATGAATTACAAGATGCTTTAAATTCGCAACTATCTTATATAGATCAACTTACTATTGAGTTGTTAAATGATAAGTTGATTGCATTACAACCAAAATTGGTTTGTTTTTCTGTGCCCTTTCCGGGAAATTTATTCAGCGCTTTTCGTTGCACTCAACATATAAAAGCGCATTTCCCAGCAGTGAAAACAGCCATGGGTGGTGGCTTTCCAAATACAGAGTTGAGGTCACTGAAAGAGCCTCGGGTTTTCGATTATTTCGATTTCATAACGCTCGATGATGGTGAATTGCCGCTAGAGCTTTTGATCGATCATGTATTGCGTGAAACTGATCGAGGTCAACATGCTTTCAAGCGAACTTATTTCTTGGAAAACGATGATGTCATTTATCAAAATAATGCATCGCAACCTGACTACAAACAAAGCCATGTAGGCACGCCTGATTACAGCGATTTACTGCTTGATCAATACATTTCGGTGATTGAAATTGCCAACCCAATGCACAGCCTTTGGAGCGATGGTCGCTGGAACAAGCTTACTATGGCGCATGGTTGCTATTGGGGTAAGTGCACGTTTTGCGATGTAAGCCTTGATTATATAAAGATTTACGAGCCCATTGCTGCCAAGCAAATTGTAGATCGTATGGAGTGCATGATCGAGCAAACAGGCGAACGTGGGTTTCATTTTGTAGACGAAGCTGCTCCGCCAGCATTGATGAAGGAATTGGCCATCGAGATACTAAAAAGGCGATTGGTAGTAACTTGGTGGACAAATATCCGTTTCGAAAAGAGCTTTACAGCCGACTTATGTAAATTATTGAAAGCCAGTGGCTGCATAGCCGTGTCGGGTGGGCTAGAGGTAGCTTCTGATCGTTTGCTGGCTTTGATTAAAAAAGGGGTTACTGTGGCACAAGTAGCCAAAGTCACGGATCATTTTACGCAAGCTGGCATCATGGTGCATGCCTATTTGATGTATGGCTATCCAACACAAACCGAACAAGAAACCATTGACAGCCTCGAAATGGTGCGTCAACTGTTTGAACTAGGCGTGATTCAGTCTGGATTTTGGCATCAATTTGCATTAACAGCGCATAGTCCTGTAGGCTTAAATCCGGAAGAGTTTGGGATAATTCCTCAGCAATACGAAATCACATTTGCTAACAATGACGTGGCTTTCAAAGACAAAACCGGCATAGACCACAGCAAGTTTAGCTTTGGTTTGAAAAAGGCTTTGTTCAACTACATGCACGGCATTTGCTTTGAATATCCGTTGCAAGAATGGTTTGAGTTTAAAGTGCCAAAAACAACAATAAAGCGTCAATACATTGCGTCTTGCTTGGAAGAAGAAGCAAGTTTTTCTATAAAACCTACAGCGCGCATTCTATGGATTGGAAATACACCGACCACTGAAATTCACATTAAACACAAAAAGGGCAGAGAGATCTCTCAACTAAAGCTCACGGTTCATACCAACGAAGCGCAAGCAACGGTTGTTTTCCCTGAAAAGGCGGGAAACTGGCTGATAGAACAGTTTAATTCAATGACTTCACAATCAGCCAAACCAACTTCCATGCAAGCTTTTAAAGACGCTTATGAAGCCGAAACGCAAGAAGATTTTGAACCGTTTTGGTTCTCAAAACCTATGATGGAAATTAGAGATTTGGGATTGTTGGTGGTTTAGTGCTGACTTAATGGCAAGCGAAGACTAAAAGAAGTTCCTTTTTCAAGTTCAGATTTCACCGAAATGCTTCCTCTGTGATGCCTCATTATTTGCCGCGATAGACTCAATCCGATGCCCGTTCCATCTGGTTTTGTGCTATAAAAAGGCACGAATATCTGACCGATTCTATCTTGTGAAATCCCTCGCCCGTTGTCGGTAATGCTCAAGATCACATTTTGTGATTCGCTTTTGACTGTAAAGTTCAATTGAGCGTTGTTTGTATCCTTCATTGCGTGTGCTGCATTCAAAATCAAATTGATCAACACTTGAGCTATTTGCGCTTCATCGGCAAACACTTGAAGTTTTTCATTTCCATGAAAATGGATGGCTACATTATTCAATTTGTCTTGCATTGCCGCGCATTGTTGTTTGGATAACGAAAGCAACGAGAACCAAGACTTTCTGGGTGCTGGAATGCTTGTTAACTTTCGATAATCGTCCACAAAACCAATCAGAGCTTGACTTCTGTTGTGAATACTTTCAAGGGCTTGATTCAAGTCTTCATTCAAGTTCTCATTTCGGTTTATTTGAATAGAAGTTGCCGCCAACGAACTGATGGAAGTAATACTGTTCATGATTTCGTGGGTCAGAATCCGAATCAGTTTTACCCATGCGTCCATTTCTACATTTTCAATTGTAGTACCCAAATTTTGAAACAAATACACTTTTAAGTTTTGTGTACCATGAACTTCACTCAATTGCACTTGAATTTCAGATTCTTCTATTTGAAAAGAAACGGAAGATATGGTGTCCAAACTCTTTAAAAAAGTGAGGATTCCAGGTCTGAAACTATCTAATCGCGAAAGTGAGTTCACGCTAGGTGTTTGAAGGGTTTCTTCTGCTTTCGGATTCATAAGAAGAATACCATCTCCTTCATTTGTGACCATCAATCCAAGCGGCATTTTGTCAAACAGTGATTTGATGAGCTGAAATTGTTCCTCCTTTTCTAACTTATTCTGGCGGTATATTTCTAGAATTTCTTTGAAACTAGCGTGCAACTCATCAAAGGCATTACCGAGTTGATAACCAGCGAAATTGACTGAAAAATCTTGGTGCTTTATTGCGAAAATGAATTTGCTTAAATCACGATTGGTTTTGGTGATATATTTAAAAAACTCCACTAAAACCGCTATGAGTAAAATGGCAATAATTATGGGCGAAAAAACATAAGAAGTGAGCGAGAGCATGTATGCGAGCGTCAACAGCATTGAGAAAATCAACACCAATCGAACGATTACGCCTGTGATGAATTTCTTTAGAATACTCATAATCTAAACTTCTCTATTCTACGATATAAAGCCGCTCGTGTCAAACCTAATTCTTGCGCTGCTTTTGAAATATTACCGTTGTTTTTCTCGATCATCGATAGCACATGCGCTTTTTCTACTTCTTCTAGTTTAGTTGATTTGTATTTGTTTTTAGATGGAATATGATCAGGAATAATGCCTTCAACATTCAGTTCACTAGACTTGGACATGATCACCGCACGTTCCACAGCATGCTCCAATTCGCGAATGTTTCCTGGCCAAGTATAGCGCATCAATTTCTGCAAATCTGCTGTATTCAAAGGCTTAATTCGTTTCCGATACTTGGTGCAAAAGCGCTCTAAGAAGTAGTCAAAAAGAGGTTTTATGTCTTCTGGTCGCTCACGAAGAGGAGGCATGTGAATCTCAATCGTATTGATTCTGTAGAGCAAATCTTGCCTAAACTCTTTTGATTCAATTGCCTGATGCAGGTCTACGTTGGTAGCTGAAATCAAGCGAATGTCGGTTTCAAGTTCTTTTGTTGAACCCACCGGTACAATGGTTTTGTTCTGCAACACACTTAATAATTTGGCTTGCATTGGTAAACTCAAATTTCCAATTTCATCTAAGAACAAGCTTCCACGATCTGCCAATTGAAAGCGACCAATTTTATCATGTGTGAGATCGGTGTAGGCGCCTTTTTTAGCGCCAAACAATTCACTTTCAAACAGATTTTCGTGAACCGCACCTAAATCAACCTTTACAAAAGCTTTGTTTTTTCTTTCCGAACGCTGATGAATCAATCGCGCGGTGATGTCTTTTCCAGTGCCATTTTCTCCTAAAATCAACACATTAGCATCAGTTGCTGCTACTTGTTCGATGAGTTCATTCACTTGATTCAAAGCTTCACTTACACCAATTAAGGCTACTTCTTGGTCCTCGCTTAGGTTTCTGGCTTCTTCGGTAGTTTTCAGTTTGATCAATTCCCGATTCTGCTGATTTACCTTCAATGCAGCCATCATTGTTGCAAGTAGCTTCTCATTTTTCCAAGGTTTGGTCACAAAGTCTAAGGCTCCGAGTTTAATGGCTTTTACCGCAGTTTCTACTTCGCCATAAGCGGTCATCATCACCACTTCGCAGGTAGTGTTTGATTTGATTTCTTTTAGCAGTTGTAAACCTTCAACACCATCATTTTCGCCTCGGTGATAGTTCATGTCTAGTAAAATCACTTGAGGATGATGCTGATGTATGGCAGGCATCAACTCAATAGGATTGTTCAGCGCAATCACTTTCGCGAAATATTTCTGTAAATACAGTTTTGCGGAAAGCAACACATCCTTGTCATCATCTAAAATCGCTATGCAAGCTTCCAATTTATCCACGGGCTAAAAATAAGTGCAAAATGTGTCCGATATCGAACACTTTGATGTTCGGAAACAGAACACTTTTTCTTGGTTTTGAGAATTGAAATATTTTGCAACTAACATGAATTCAATGAGTTAATAAAGTTGGCATGGTAAGTTCTATATGGATGCAGAATTCAAAAACATTATAACATGAAAGATTTAATGGTTTTAGTAACAGTTGTTGGGGTTACCATGATGTTGGCACTTCCTTTAAAAAGACAACAAAGAGAAGTAAATACTGATGCGAAAGAGATTGCAGATGTAAGCACTCCTGCAAGCGGAGACTATTTGCCTAAGTCTAAAGAGAAGAAAGAATTGACGAAGGTTAATGGATAAAAAACTTGAAAAAAAGCGATTCACGAGTCGTAAGATTATCACAGCATCTATTGCATTAATAGTACTTAGTAGCTTGATATCTATGGTGGTAGCCACAGGAGGATCTAGTTATAGAGTAGATGCTGATCGTGTTTCAATCTCAACAGTATTGTATGATGATTTCCAAGAAATTATTTCTGTGCAAGGTTCTGTTGAGCCCGCAACAAGCATTCAGATTGATGCTATAGAAGGTGGCGTGGTAGAAGAGATTTTTGTGGAGGATGGCGAGCAATTGATTTCAGGCCAACCTATGATGCGCTTGAGTAATACGGCCATGAAGCTCGATTTTATGAATCGCGAAACGCAGATTGTGGAGCAGATCAATAATTTGAGAAGTACGCGCATTTCTTTAGAACAAAACAAGCGTCAGGTGCAAGAGCAATTGGTTGAAATTGACTACCAGTTGACAGAACACAGCCGGCAATGGAAAATAGATTCTGTCTTGTTTGCTGACCAAGTAATCGCAACTACAGAATTCGAAGCATCAAAAGCGCGATTGAAATATCTGAGAACGCGCAAAGCGTTGATGACCGAACGATTAGCAACGGATGAAGCTTATCGAAAAAGCCAATTGAATAATATTGATGCCAGTGTAGAAATGATGGAGCGAAATTTAGAGGCGATCAGAAAAAATTTAGAAAACTTAGTCGTGAAAGCTCCAATTGCGGGTCAATTAAATTCATTTGATCATGAAATTGGCCAAACTAAAAGCCGAGGTGAAAATTTGGGAAGAATAGATGTGTTGGATCACTATCTAGTGAGTGCGCGCGTAGATCAATATTATTTGAATCGAGTTCAAATTGGGCAGTTGGCGAATACTTCTATCTCTGGAAAGGACTATTCTATGCGTATTTCCAAAATCTTGCCTACGATTGTCAATAATCAGTTTGAGGTGCATTTAGAATTTGAAAACGAAAAACCAGCACAGATCAGACGAGGACAAAACGTTCAAGTTAAACTAGAAATTTCGGCTAAAATAAAAGCTTTAATGGTAGAGCGAGGCGCATTTTACCAAAGTACAGGTGGCAAATATGTCTTTGTATTGAACGATGAAAACGAAGCAACAAAACGCGAAGTCATCTTAGGTAGTCAGAATCCAAATTACATTGAAGTAAAGGAAGGATTGGCCGAAGGCGAGCGCGTGATTACTTCAAGCTACAATGCTTTTAGCGAAGTAGAACGCGTGATTTTAAACTAAAAAAACAAAAAAAGAACTTAGAACGATGATTAAGATTGAAAATTTGGTAAAGACTTATCGAACTGAAGATGTAGAGACCACAGCGCTCAATTCGCTTGATATGTATGTGAAAGAAGGCGAATTTGTTTCCATAATGGGGGAGTCGGGTTGTGGGAAATCTACGCTGCTTAATTTGGTTGGGCTTCTGGATTCGCCTGACAGTGGAAGCTATGTTTTTAATGGTGTTGATGTAACTCACTTTTCTGAAAAGCAACGTGCTGACCTGCGCAAGAAAAACATTGGTTTTGTGTTTCAAAGCTTCAATTTGATTGATGAACTCAGTGTTTTTGAAAACGTTGAATTGCCCTTGGTTTATTTGAATGTTTCCAAATCAGAAAGGAAACAACGGGTTGAAAACATGTTGGAACGCGTAGGAATTGGGCATCGAAGCAATCATTTTCCACAGCAATTGAGTGGCGGTCAGCAACAACGTGTGGCCATTGCTCGTGCTGTGATTGCCAATCCTAAATTGATTTTAGCAGATGAGCCTACCGGAAACTTAGATAGTGTGCACGGCAATGAAGTAATGGAACTGCTAACGCAACTGAACGAACAAGGAACTACGATTGTCATGGTGACGCACTCGCAACATGATGCGAATTACTCTACACGCACTATCAGATTGCTTGACGGTAAAGTGGTGACAGAGCATACAAACCGCGTAATACCTGCTATTTAAATCAATCTCATGAATCCACATCTAGGCAATTTCTTCAAGATCACCTTTCGAAACCTGATTCGAAATAAGGTTTATACTTCTATCAGTGTAGTTGGCTTGGCGCTGGGTATCAGCAGCTGTATTCTGATCTTCTTATACGTTTTTGACGAATTGAGCTACGACAATTACCACGAAAAAGGTGATCGAATTTACCGACTCAATATTATTAGTCATTTTCAAGGAGACATGGTTACTGCGCTGACCAATTTTGGTGCTGGTCCAACCATTTTGCAGGACTATCCTGAAGTTGAAAATTTTGTTCGGTTTCGAACAACTGGTTCTCAAATCAATCTAAGTGTTGACAACAAGGTGTACAACGAAGCCAATGTTTGGCTTACGGACAGCACCATTTTTGATGTTTTTACATATGCCCAGATTCACATAAGGATGTTCACCAAGAAAC
>CAZWXC010000009.1:0-17284 GCA_964637935.1 uncultured Flavobacteriales bacterium
TTATCGGTAAACGGAATTGAAAATTGAAACGCTTGTTGTAAATGCGTAACCTCAAAAGCGGCTTTAGAAGCTTGAATATTGATGCTTTGTACAAAAACATCTGCATCAGGCTGTTTGGCCGACCAAGTATAGCAGCGCCTTTTTTCGTCTGCAATCAACCAATCAAACCAATGTTGATCTTGACAACAAATGACTTTTTTAGCGCTGTGAAACAATCCCCACTTTTCGTGAAATTTTTGTTCTTCGTTTTCAAAATGCGCGGCATGTGCATCGCCAATATTGGTAAAAAGTCCAATGGTTGGTTTTATCATTCCTGCCAATCTAGCCATTTCGGTTGGTTGAGAAATGCCAGCCTCAAACAGCGATAGATTGTGGTTTTTGTTGAGTTGCAACACCGATAAAGCCACACCTATTTGCGAGTTGTAACTTTTTGGGCTTCGGCAAATCGAAAACTGATCTTCAAGCAAAGCATTGAGCCATTCTTTCACAATGGTTTTTCCATTACTACCGGTAATTGCCACTATTTCGGTTTGAAAATTATCACGGTGTTCAGCCGCTATTTTTTGCAGCGCAGTGATTACATGATCAACCAAAACAAAATTGGCTTGACCATCATATTCTTGCGCCCATTTATTGTCAGAAACTAGGAAATGATGCACGCCTTTTTCGATCAATTCTGGAATAAACTGATGCCCATCAAAGCGAGAACCTTTGATAGCGGCAAATAAAGCTCCGCGTTTATCCAAATCTCGATGATCGATGATTACCCTCGAAACCGAAGAACCTGGAAGGTTTATCTGCGCTTTTCCTTGACAAAAGTCTGCAATGGTTTCGATGGTGTAATTCATGTGTGCGAAGCTAAGATTTAGTTAAAGGGATTTTAGCGGAAGCCTCACGAGCATAATGAATCTTAAGAAGCTCAATTTCCGTTTATTAAAGATTTCAACTCAGCCTTGCTTGGCAAAACCGTTCTATACTTACTTGCAAAAATCTGCTTGTTATCTTCTGGCAATGTGTATTCAACAACCGAGTCGCTTTTGTTTTGACAAAGTACGATACCTATTGTTTGGTTTTCTTCATCAAGCTTCAACTCTCTATCATAATAGTTTACATACATCTGCATTTGACCCAAGTCTTGGTGTTTGAGCTCACCAATCTTTAGATCAATAAGAACAAAGCACTTCAGTAGTCGATTGTAAAATACCAAGTCAATCCTAAAGTGCTTATCATCAAAGGAAATTCGCTTTTGTCTTGCTACAAACGTGAATCCATTGCCAAGCTCCAACAGAAAATGTTCTAGTTTATTGATAATTTCTTCTTCAAGTTGATTCTCTGAGTAAACTGCTTTTTCGGGAAGCCCTAAAAATTCCAGAACATATGGGTCCTTGATTGCATCTTTAGGTTCTTGAAATACGAGCCCTTTGTTAGCCAGTTCTTTAACTTTATTTTTATCTCTACTAATTGTAAGACGAGTATAAAGTGCCGAATCAATTTGTCTTTGAAGTTCTCTTACACTCCAACTGTTTTTATTAGACTCAATTTCATAAAATGAGCGTTCGCTCTCATCTTCAATTCGCATTAATGTTAGGTAATGCGACCAGCTCAAATTGAATTCGTCAGACAGTGTCTGTCGTTTTGCTAAATCATCAGATTCTGAGATTAATGCCTGGGATTTTGAATAAATTAAATAAAATTGACGCATCTGTTTAAGGTTACTAGCAGAATAACCTTTACCAAATTCATTTATTAAGGTTTTGGATAGGTTTGAAAGTAGCTCTGTACCGTATTCTGCTCTTTCTTTTCCATTCTGTTGTTCTTCAACAATCAATCTACCGATTTCAAAATAGGTAAGCACCATTGTATGGTTTACAGACCTAACAATTTTTTCTCGAGCTGATTGAAGCAGCCTAATTATTTCAGAATAGAATTTATTTCCATCAACATGATCTTTCATAACTTTTCAAGTCTATGACAAGGATGGTTTGAAGCCACCTCCGTTCAATTCAAATGTAGCAATCCTGATAGTAGATTTTTTTATAACAAAAGGCGATTTGAAGTGGTTTTTGCAAAAAAAAGGCGACCTATTGCTAAGCCGCCTTTCTAACAAATCTGATTTTATTTTAGTGTGTCTCTTCTGGTTTTTCAGTAGCTGGAGTCGCACCAATATGTTGACCTAAAAAGCCTTCCATAGCTCTGTAAAAGTCATACTTGTTTTCTTGGTTTCGGAAACCATGGCCTTCGTTGTCTTTTACCATGTATTCTACTTCTACACCGCGTGCTTGCATAGCTTCTACCATTTGGTCAGATTCTGATTTTACTACACGTGGATCGTTTGCCCCTTGAGCCACGAAAAGTGGAGCAATTATTTTATCTGCATTTAAGGCAGGCGAAGTAGCAGCCATGCGCGTGCTGTCCGCTTCATCGTTAGGATTACCAACCATTTCATACATCATTTCTAGGTAAGGCGCCCAGTATGGCGGAATTCCATTCATGAATGTGAAAAGGTTTGAAACGCCTACGTAATCAACTCCACAAGCATAAAATTCCGGGTCTTTTACCAAACCTTGAAGTGTTGCATATCCACCATAGCTACCGCCATAAATTGCGATGCGCTTTGGATCTGCAATGCCACGATCAATCAACCATTGTGCACCATCTTGAACATCTTCTTGCATTGACAATCCCCATTGGTCAAAAGATGCTTCCCAAAATGCACGGCCATAGCTGGTAGAACCTCTAAAGTTCATTTGCAACACGGCATAACCTCGGTTTGCCAAAAACTGTACTTCTGGATTAAAACCCCACTGATCTCTAGCCCATGGACCACCATGCACATTTACTATTACAGGTAAATTCTTAGCATTTTCTAAGCCTTTCGGCAATGTCAAATAACCATGAATGGTCAAGCCATCACGAGATTTGTATTCGATTGGCTCCATCGCAGCCATTTCGTCTTCATTGATCCAAGGACTTACGTCAGCCAATTTGCTCATGGCTTTGGTTACTTTGTCATACAAGTAATATGCACCCAAAGAACGGTCGCTATAGGTGCGAACGATGTACTTCACTTCATCTTTGGTAGAACCAGAAATAGCGATTTCGTAGCCTGGCAATTGGTTTTGAATGTCTTCGTAAGTAGCTTTTGCATCAGCATCAAAAAAGTGACGCTCGCTTTTAGCAGCAGTATATGATGCACTCAAAATCTTCTTGTCTTTTCTGCTGTATGAAATGCGGCTCACATCATTGTACTCGTTTTCATACAACACTTCCGCTTCTTTTGCTTCAGCTACATCAAACAAAATAGCAGCTGACTTATCACGTCCAATGTTAGATGTGGCATACAGATTCTTATTGTCAAAAGTGAAAAATTGAGGATCTAAGCTCTCTTTGAAATTGGTAGTAACCAACGTTTTCCAAGGAGATTTTTCAGTGTCGCGATACATGATAGAAGTGTTGACTCCATCAGTAGTTGTCGCCACTCTTATCTTGCCTTCATGGTCTGTCATCCAACCCGTAATATTTCCTGGGTTTTCAGCCACCATGGTCAATTCACCTGTTTCAAGATTTAAGCGATATGGATCAAAAATTTGAGGATTACGTTTATTCAAACCAACAATCATTTCTGCTGGAAAGTCTTCTAAATCATCAATGATTTGCGTTACTACACCTTCCATTTTGGTCAAGGCTTTTTCTTCTCCCGTAGCTACATCTGTTGCTACTAAATACCAGTTTTCGTCACCACCTTCGTCACGCACATAAACCAGTTTGTCATTGTTTGCCCAGAAATAACCAGCTATATCGCGATCAGTTTGAGCAGTAACGCGCTTGGTTTCTCCTGTTTCAATGTTTTGAACATGGATGTTTTTGCGATTTTCAAAAGGAGCCAAATACGAGTAGTATTTGCCATCAGGTGAAATTTGATAACCCGTTTTTTCTGGGTTTTTAAAGAAATCTTCGAGTGCGATTGTTGGTGCCGTTTGGGCCATAGGTTCTTCTGCTTTTTTGGTTTCGCCAGCTCCACAGCTGCTAAGCAAGCCGAGAGATAAGGCTAAACCAGCCATTGGAATAAGTGTTCGTTTCATAGGTTTTGCGATTTAGAAGCCAAATTAAGCTAAAGGTTTGAAGAGAAGGCTATCGTCTTGTGTTCAATGGTTGAAAAGTAGTTTTTTCGGTGGCTTTAGCTCTGGTGACTGAGCGTAGCCGAAGCCACCGAGCTCCGTCTAGATGATAGACAAAATCTGCTTTTGGCTTTTAGAGTCAATACCACGCAGTGCTTACAACCGAAAGGCGGAATTGTATAGGTGTAGCACGGGCCATGACTCAGAAGCTTTCGGTCAACTCACCGGTGACTATCCTTCGACCTTTCTCGCTGAGGCGAGAAGCTCAGGATGACACCTACGTTTTGTGCATTGAACCAGACTAAAACACACGACTCCGGAGGAGTCAAACATCTGTAACAACATCCATCTGCTTGCGCCCTCGACTCCAGCGGAGTCGAACAAAAATTGTGACAGCGACTTGGTGGCTTTGGTTCTGGTGGCTGAGCGGAGCCGAAGCCACGAACCAAAACTGAGCATTACATTTGCCGCATGCAAAACAGCAACGAAACCACGCCCGATAACGCCAAGAAAGACCGATACGACAAAGCTTACCTAAGGCTAGCCACTGAGTGGGCCAAGCTTTCGCATTGCAAGCGCAAGCAAGTGGGCGCTATCATTGTGAAAGATTCAACCATTATTGCAGATGGGTTTAACGGCACACCTACCGGTTTTGAAAATGAATGTGAAGACGAAGAAGGTAACACTAAATGGTATGTGTTGCATGCCGAAGCCAACGCCATTTTAAAAGTGGCTAGAACTACTAACAATGCTTACGGAGCTACACTTTACTTGACACACTCACCATGCAAAGACTGCAGCAAACTGGTGCTGCAAGCTGGCATTAAGCGCCTAGTTTATATGGAAGCTTATAAAGACCGCAGCGGACTTGATTTTCTTGAAAAAGCTGGATTGAAAATTCAGCAAATAGCTGACCCTACTGCTTAACGTAGTGTGTAATTCGGTGATTTATGTAGCAGAATCCGCCCTGTTCGTATTGAATTAACTCGGTTATTTTTCCCTTGTTGTTTTCCACAAATCGCAGTTCTTTTTCTACACCATTCATGTAGATGTGCGCTATTATAGTGTCTTCATCACCAAAGCTTTGTTCTCTAAAAGAATACTGAAAGTACTCAGGGTTTCTGTAGGTTATCGTATCGCCCCAAAAATTAACCTTACTTACATCGTATTCAAAATAGCCTAAGTAGGGTCTGATATTGTTTACGAGAACAGAACCTTGAATTACTTTTTTGTTCGTAAAAACCATTTTACCTGGGTTGCTGTATGAAAAAACAACGCCATCTCCGGGGAACTCTTCATTAGGACAGTTTCCTGTAGACTCAAGGGTTTCTTCTAATAATTCGATTTCGTAAGTGCCTTTTAATTTTCGGTTTAATCCATCAGAGTCACTGCAGCTTGTAAAGGTGATGAGCAACGCAATAGGCAGTAGGTTTAAATATTTGAATGACATAGCAGCAATTATTTAGATAGATAGTAGGTGACAGCGTTTCCCCAATAAAAGACCCATATGTCTTTGGTCATCAATTCGGTAGCGTAGTTGGTTCTTTCAGTACCATCCGTAGAATACATTACCACTTCCATATGGTTATTGCTTAATATTTGAAAATATTCATAGTAGAACTCCTCATTCGTTCCATCGCTCAGTTCTATGCTACCCTCATAAAAATCGTTCGTCACCGCAAACTCACTTTCAAAATCGGCTCTTTTGGTTGTAAACTTTATAGTGCCAGTAGTTCCCGATGGGCGACCATAATATTCGATCTCGTCCACATTCCATTTGCTTTGAAGTGCTTTTACAAAAAGCCGTTCTTTTTGTTCGTCTTTTCGGCACGAATACAGGCTTAAAAACAAAGCCAGTAGCATGGTTGTTTTAAATGTAATTAGTTTCATTTTTAAGTTCTAAACTGCGAAAATAATTCAACTTGAAAATTCGAAAAATAGGATGAAGTTCGTATTTTATCCAAACCGAGTTTGATGCGAAAAGTACAGGCTAGGGTTAGCTTTAAAATCTTTGACTCTTGCGCGAATGCTGCAACTTATTACTTTCACCGCTCATGAACAAAAAAGCAGGTCTTCCATTTTTACTTGCCATTTCTATGGCCATTGGTGTATGGCTCGGAACCGGTTTGCAAAGTCCTTTTGCAAAAGATGACCGCAGCGAGGCTCGGCAAAAAATGGATCAAATCATGCGCTATGTCGAAGAAGACTACGTTGACACCATTTCGCGTGAAAACCTCGAAGACGAACTCATCGCTTATTTGCTTCAGCGCCTCGATCCGCATTCGTACTATATTTCTGAAGATGACTTGGCTACCATGCAAGAACCGCTAGAAGGTGGTTTTGAAGGCATTGGTGTGTCTTTCAATTTGCGCAACGATACTATTTACATTATCAATACCATAAAAGATGGCCCAAGCGACAAAGCAGGTTTATTGCCAGGCGATCAAATTGTAGGCGTAAATGGCGATACTATTGCCGGTACTGGACTCGATAATAAAACCGTGATGGCATTGCTTAAAGGGCCATCGGGCAGCGATGTGCAAGTGCAGGTAAAACGCGCAAACGAAAAAGATTGGTTGAGTTTTGACTTAACCCGCGGTTCTATCGCCATTCATAGCATTGACGCGGCTTATATGTATGACGACACTACAGCTTACGTAAAGCTTGCACGATTTGCGAAAACCACTTACCAAGAATTTCAAGATCGTGTTTACCCTTTGCGGGAAAAAGGAGCAACAAGCATCATCATAGATTTGCGCAGCAATGGAGGTGGTGTGCTAGATGCTGCAACAGATTTAGCAGATGAATTCCTTGAAAAAGGAAAGCTCATCACATACATCGAAGGAAAAAACAGACCCAGAAAAGATTATTTCGCCACAGAAAAAGGACGTTTTGAAAACACGAAACTCACCGTAATTATTGATCAATTTAGCGCAAGCGCATCTGAAGTATTTGCTGGCGCTATTCAAGACCAAAAGCGCGGAACCATCATTGGCCGAAAAAGCTATGGCAAAGGCTTGGTGCAAGAAGAAAACGAGTGGAGCGATGGTTCTGCAACTAGACTAACCGTAGCGCGCTACTACACGCCAAATGGCAGAAACATACAACGCGAATACGAAAGCATTGCCAGCACTTCGTTTTCGCAAAACGACAGCATCGAAATAGGCGGAATTGTACCTGATTTTGAAATGGAACGCGATACTGTAGGCGTTACTTGGCTTTATGCCGAAATTGTGCACCGTGGATTGCTCAATGACTTTGTATACGCTTATCGCGATAAGCACTTTAACGAACTGAAAAACCTAGATGCAGATGCGTTTATTGCCAATGTGAGTATTGATACCATTGGCGTTGACTTTAAGCAATACGTGCAAGAAAACGATGTGTTTATAGATGAAAGCGAATGGCAAATTTCTCATGACCGCATGCTCACTCGTGTAAAAGCCATTTTAGCCCGCAGCCTTTTTGATGATGAAGTTTACTACCGCATTTACAACACGATGGATCCGTATGTGATGAAGGCGGTGGAGTGAACAGTCTTCTATCTGATCTTCTATTTTGATGTGTAGACTAAACCTATAGAAAAATCGTTCAGGGCATATCTCAATTAAAGATGATGATGCGTGTTGCCCTACTAACCTTGTTTCTCTTTCTTTCAATTTTCTCTTTTGGTCAAGATCGAAGGCACGCAATTTCGGCACATTATGGCGCATCTGCTTCGCGCATATGGTCGGATGCCAACCCAGGAAGAGGAAAACAACAAAATATATTTGCGAACGCGGCTTTCATAGAGTATCGAATTGTTTCATGGAAACCATTTCTTCAGTTTCATGTTGGAGTAAACTACCTAGAGCGTGGCTTAAGATTTAGAAGAGAACGAGCAAATGGCAGTGTTTCAATAACACGTGAAACATTTAGCTTTTTAGGCGCTAAAACTTCAGCTTCAATAAGTGTAAGACAGTTCAATGCAGAAGTTGGCCTTCTCATTCAAAACACACTTTCTTGGAAACTTGCCCGAGACGGAACAATTATGTCGACCGATGTTGATTATTATCCTCAAATAACAGCTTCAACCTTTTTCGCGGCAGGTTATGATTTTAAACTAAAACCCAAAGTTGATTTTTGTGCGAAGGCCTTCATGAGCAATTCACCATTCTTCAACAAATGGAACTATGGTGTTTCCATTGGTTTGCAATATCAATTTGGAAAGGAGATCACTTCAATCTACAGTTCTGAAGAATAGTCTACTCCACCACTGCAGAATCTGCTGCTGCGCTGTCGTTTTCCATCACTTCTGGTTCAGCTGCTTTGGCTTCCTTTTCAAGCTTTTCCATGATTTCGTTCACCTTACGGTCAACAGTGGCTGCGTTTTCTGCTTGCGCTTTAGCTTGTTCTTCTGCACTTGGGCCGCAAGCTATGGCAGTGATAGCAAGGATGGCAGAAAGCAATAACAGTTTTTTCATGTTTAAGTAGGTTTTAAGTCAATTAGAATCTAAATCTTTGAGACGAAGTTAGGCGATTTCGAAACACGTTCATTCTGAACAATTTTGCTTGAAATCGCGTTACAAATACATTGTTTAACTATATAAAATCAAATAAAAATGGCATTTGAATTACCATCACTGGACTATGCATACGATGCGTTGGAACCACACATCGATGCTAGAACCATGGAAATCCACCACGGAAAACACCACGCAGGTTACACAACAAACTTAAATAACGCAATTGCTGGCACAGAGCTAGAAGGCAAATCGATCGATGATATTCTTACAGGATTAGACATGAACAATGCGGCTGTAAGAAACAATGGCGGTGGTTTTTACAACCACAGTTTGTTTTGGAAAATAATGACACCAAACGCTGGTAGCGCACCTTCAGACGAGTTGGCAGACGCAATCAATGCAGCATTTGGTTCGTTCGAGTCTTTTAAAGACGCTTTCGCGAAAGCTGCTGCAACACGTTTTGGCTCAGGTTGGGCTTGGCTTTGTGTACACGTTGGTGGCAAAGTAGAAGTTTGTTCTACCGCAAATCAAGATAACCCTTGGATGCCAGGTGTAGGTTGCACAGGCACACCCATTCTTGGCCTTGATGTTTGGGAGCACGCTTATTATTTAAACTATCAAAACCGCAGACCTGATTACATCAATGCGTTTTTTAACGTGATCAATTGGGACGAGGTTTCAAAGCGATATGCTGCTGGAAAGTAATTGCTAGTATTTAGTTATTAGTAAGTAGTATTTAGTAAACCCTGACGCGCATAGCGCGTCAGGGTTTTTTGGTTTTAAACGTTTTATAGAAAACCAAAAAGCCCCGTTGACGCGAGGCTTTTCAAAATTTTAAAAAGAGAGGTGGTCATTAAGACCTTCAGCGTGTTCTGCTGCTTCGTGATGTTCTGTTCCGTGATCAGAACCATGATCACCGTCACCGTGCGAGCGTGGAGATAGAAGACTAAATATTATTACCAGTAAAAAGGATATTGCAATACCACCCCAGACAGAAGCTGATTTCATCATCAGAGTTAATTTTAATGCTTGCGAAAATGCACGTGTCGTTCTAAAATACTGCTATAGTTTTTTTGATTTATAATAATCTACGGTTGAAAGATTGGGTTAGTGATGAATTTCTCATCAGTGAGCGTATGCAAAAAATCTATTAGTGTTTCTACTTCATTATCTGACAAATCCAACACATCAGTTTCCTTGGTTCGACTCTAACGACACCGCTTTTCCGTGCCCGTGGGTAGTTCATCTTATGGCATATAATTTTTGCGATACTGCTGAAGATTATTTAGTAGTAGTTGAGCCTTGTGCATTTAGTATTGAAGAGGTTACAACCTTACTAGAAATAGGCGTTTCCCAAAACCCATCAAGTGATATAATTCTGTTAACTGCTGAGCAAGAATTCAGTTTAAGAAGCATACGAATGATCAATGGACAAGAAGCAAAATTGGATTTTGTTAATCATGCCGGTTCGCAGCAAGAAATCAATGTGTCAGCCTTGCCTAGTAGTATTTATCTATTGGAATACGAAATAGACGGAATTGTTAAAAACGTTCGGTTTGCAGTTCAGCATTAAATTGATCAGAGATAAAAAGATGATTTGTTAAGAACGAAAAAGCCCTCGAGTGAACTCGAAGGCTTTTCTATTTTCTTAAATATTAATTCGAAATCTTATTCTACGGTAACGCTTTTTGCTAAATTTCTTGGCTGATCTACGTTACAACCGCGCATTACTGCGATGTGATAACTCAACAATTGCAGCGGAATAGACGCCACTAAAGGCGTAAAAATCTCATCGATTTCTGGAATTTCGATGGTATAATCTGCCATTTCTTTTACCGTAACATCGCCTTCGGTTACAATTGCGATGATTATGCCTTTTCTGGCTTTTACTTCTTGAATATTGCTCACAACCTTTTCGTAAGAAGGACCTTTTGTCGCAATCACAACTACGGGCATTTCTTCGTCAATCAAAGCAATTGGACCGTGCTTCATTTCTGCCGCTGGATAGCCTTCTGCATGGATGTAAGAAATTTCTTTAAGCTTCAAAGCGCCTTCTAAAGCAACAGGGAAACAATAGCCTCTACCTAAATACAAGAAGTTTCTTGAGTCTTTAAACTTACTCGCAATCACTTCGGTAAGTGTGTTGGTTTGCAATGCGCGCTCCACCTTTTGTGGAATCTCATTTAAACCGTGCAATAAACGTTGGTAGCGGCTGCGCTCAATAGTGCCTTTGCGCTGACCAAGCATCAATGCCAACAAGCTCAAAACGGTTACTTGCGAAGTAAATGCCTTGGTACTTGCTACACCAATTTCTGGCCCAGCGTGCGTGTATGAACCGCCATGTGTAACGCGTGAGATGGTAGACCCAACTACATTGCAAATACCTAAAATGGTAGCACCCTTAGATTTTGCCAACTCAAGTGCCGCAAGCGTATCGGCTGTTTCGCCAGATTGAGAAATGGCAATAACCACATCCTTTTCGCTAATGATCGGGTTGCGGTAACGGAATTCAGAAGCATATTCTACTTCTACAGGTATTCTCGCTAAATCTTCAATCAAGTACTCACCAACCAAGCCAGCGTGCCATGATGTGCCGCAGGCAACAATGATAATGCGGTTTGCATTGATCAACTTTTGCTCGTATTCGCTTATTCCACCAAGATGAACTAAGCCTTCGCCTACTTTTAAGCGACCACGCATTGAATCGTGAATAGAGCGTGGTTGCTCATAAATTTCTTTCATCATGAAATGATCGTAGCCGCTTTTTTCAAGCTGCTCCAATTGCATTTCAAGTTCTTGGATGTAAGGCGTTACGTTCTCCTTTTTTACAGTGTAAAGCTGCATGGTCTTACCTGGAACCAATTCGGCTATTTCACCATCTTCAAGATAAACTACATTCTTAGTGTATTCAACAATAGGAGTTGCATCAGAGGCAATATAAAAATCACCTTCGGCACCAATTCCAATAACCAATGGGCTACTTTTTTTAGCTGCAACCAATGTTCCTGGTTCTTTTGTACTCATTACCACAATGGCATAAGCTCCAATCACTTCATTCAAAGCCATTCGCACCGCTTCGCCCAAGCTACACTTCTCATTTTTCTTGATTTCTTCAATCAAGTTGACTAAAACTTCGGTATCGGTATCGCTATGAAAAATATATCCGCGAGATTTTAGCTCGCGCTTAATGCTATCGTAGTTTTCAATGATTCCGTTGTGAATCAAGACCAACTCACCGCTCATAGATTGATGCGGATGCGCATTTACATCATTAGGTTCGCCATGCGTAGCCCAACGCGTGTGGCCAATTCCGGCATGTCCTGTAGTATCATCAGCCGCAATATGATGCTGCAAATCGGCTACTTTGCCTTTACACTTGTGAAGTGTAGTATTGCCATGGCTGCTAAGAGCCACACCAGCACTATCATAGCCTCTGTATTCAAGTCTTTGTAATCCCTTTATTAAAATAGGGTAGGCGTCTTTCGATCCTGTGTATCCAACAATTCCACACATGTGATTAATCGGTTATGTCTGTATAAAATATCTTTAATTGAGCGTTTTCTGATCCAAGAAGCACCAATTGATACCAGCGATTTCCACTCCTACTTATAGTTGGCACTTCCGCGTTCAAAGTAAAACCATAATTTACATCTGTGCCATTATTTGATGCATCAAATATTTTTTGGACAGTTCTAGTAATGTCAAAACGATAACTTTTGATCGATTCGTCATAACTTGCGTAATGACGGCCTTGACTATATAAATAGTCAAGCGTTAGCGATTCACCCGAAGGGTCATCATCTAGTAAAAAGAGTTCTGGATAAAGTGCAAAAAGCTCCGTTTGGGTGCTATCTACAGGTATGGTGAGGATTGCCTGCGAAACCGCAAGGTTTCTTCCAGCTGTAAAGTCGTTAAGTGCAGGAATCTTAATCTCGGCTTTTGAACCCGCTAAGCCTTGTAAGTACACTTTTTCGTCAGATATGTTGGTAGACGCTAGCGCTGTTTCAATGTCCGAACCAGTATAATTATGTCTGTAAGTACTAACTCTGTGCGCACTAGAACCAATAGGAAAAGTAACGATTACATCTTCAGTAGTGTTATTATTGGCCGTATCGCTGTAGTTTGTCATATACAATCGAATTCTAGACTCAGCTGTGAGCAAGCTAAATTGTGTAAGACAGCCGTTATTGGTTACTGGCTCATCTTTCACCTTCAGGTAAAAACCATTAAATGATTTTGTATCGGTGCTATCTGCAAACCATTCTCTTAGTTCGTTAGCTATATCTTCTGAAAGTGGCACACGAAACTGATACGGCTCTAAACTGTTCGAATCGCCAACCACAATTTTTGGGAAAGTAGCTACACTATCGGTAGGGAGCTTTAAGCTAAAACTACCAACAAGATCCATATCGTACATTGGTTCAAAGTCTGACTTATAGGAAGAAGAATCTAGAGGATTGCTCAATCTATAAATCTCTACCGTTGGACCTTCGTCAAATTTACCGTAGAAGGCTGTAGGCATCAAATGAAGCACAGCAGAATCTATAGTGTAGTTTTCAAAATTTTCGAGTGGCGAAACCGTTCCAATCACAAAATCAACTGCGATGTTTGTGGTTGTTTCACCAAATTCTGCACTAGAAATTCTACCCAAATAGTTTTGCAGTTGGAATGAATTAACAGGATCTGCTTGGCGAGTAGTGGTGTTAATCAAAAACGAGTCAAAGGCTACTACACCGTCAAATTCGCCTTCTGGCTGAATTTCTAATCCAACTAGATTGTCATCTTTACATGAAAAGACAACACTGGATAAACCTAAAAAAACAACGGCTTGCCAAAAGGCAAACCGTTGAGTAGATAATATTTTCAAAATGCGTTTCAATTTTTATTGAGCCATTACTGAGCTAGCAGCTACTTCCGAATAAAAATTATCAAAAACTTTCATCAGATTTTCTTCCGGTTGAGCATCAAGCACAGGAATGCCTAACGTGGCAACGTATGTTTTTATTTCATCGCTTACATATTCCGAAGCATAAACCACGCCATCACAGTATTTAGCGGCCAACTTCACGAAGTTGTTATAGGTTGGCTCCTTGATCAATTCAAGATCTTTAGGATCCATACCATCATACTGTAGTTTTTCGATGAATCTTGTATCTAAAGTTTCGTCAAACTCTTCGTCATAAATAGACAAAACCACTTTTGCATCAGCAAATAATGGATCGTCAGCATAAAAGGTTTTTTGGTAAACGGCCATCAAAGCACTAAACCAACCTTGGCAGTGAATGATTTCAGGCATCCAACCCAATTTTTTTACGGTTTCGAAAACACCGCGGCAAAAGAAAATTGATCTTTCGTCATTATCTGGAAAGAAGTTCTCTTCTTCATCATAAAACACAGCTTTACGTTTGAAATATTCTTCATTATCAATGAAATAAACCTGCATTCTTGTAGGCTGAATAGAAGCTACTTTGATGATCAATGGGTGATCGGCATCGTCTACAATGAGGTTCATACCAGAAAGTCTGATCACTTCGTGAAGTTGATGACGCCTTTCATTTACACAACCAAAACGAGGCATAAAAAGCCTGATTTCTTTGCCAAAGTCTTGCGCTTCTTGCGGAAGCTGGCGACCCATAAATGATAGATAGTTTTCTGGAAGGTAGGGGTTGATTTCGTGTGAAACGTACAGAACGCGTTCGTAATTACTCATATAATTCCTTGATTTAACGAAAAGAACTCTTCTTTTGCGAAAAGACATGCAAAGGTAGTGAATATAAGACTTGCCGCAAACACTAACGTTGAACACCGCTTATGTACATAGCACGAACAATCAGAGAACTTAAAACTTATTTAGCCGAAGTCAAAAACATTGGGTTTGTACCGACCATGGGCGCTTTGCACGATGGTCACATCTCTTTAATACGAGAAAGTGTAAACCGAAATCTGTTTACGGTGGCAAGCATTTTTGTGAATCCTACGCAGTTTAATAATGTGGCAGATTTTGAAAAATACCCCATTGACACTGAAGCTGATTTAAAAAAATTGGAAGCAGCTGGTTGTGATTTGGTGTTTTTGCCTTCCAAAAGCGAACTATATCCAACTGAAAAAGCCGATCAAAAGTATATTCATGATTTCGGCAAGCTAGAAACTACCATTGAAGGAGCCTATCGCCCTGGCCACTTTAAAGGTGTGGGCCAAATAGTGCACATTTTGTTTGAATGCGTAAATCCTAAAACGGCCTTTTTCGGTGAGAAAGACTTTCAGCAATTGCAAGTGATAAAGCGCCTTGTTAAGTTGATCGGTGCCGATATAGAAATTGTGGGAATGCCAACTATTCGCGAAAGCGATGGCTTAGCCATGAGTTCCAGAAACCGAAGATTGAATGATGATTACCGCACCGCATCTGTGTTACTTTATAAAGCTTTGACATTTGCGAAAGCTAACATCAATCGACTGAAGCCAAGCGAAATAAAGGCAGAAGTTCAGGCAATGTTCTCTCAAGACAAATGGATGGATTTGGAGTATTTTGAGATTTTGAATCCGTCAGATTTTGAGACGATTGAAGATGACAACCCAACAAACGCTCATTCAGTAATTGCTGCGTATGCTGGAGAGATAAGATTAATTGACAATTTAAAATTGGCGTAAGGATCGCGCATCCTTAACCTTTGCAAAATAGATGTAGGTACATCAATAGGCACTATTTTAATGTATATTCAAATCAATTTCCATCAAAACATTTGACCTTTCTTTTATGAATTTGAATGCTACCCTTGAGGATCGAAAAGAGCGCGCAAAGCTGCGAATTGAAGAGTTCCTGTCAGCGGGGAAGTCGTTCTTTGCGTCATCCTCTTTTCAAACACACAGCCTGCCAATGCTGCACATCTTGGGGCAAATAGCGCCACAAATGCCAGTTTACTTCATACAAACGGGATTTCATTTTCCAGAAACATTGCGCTTTCGCGATGAAGTGGCCGAAGCGTTTAATTTGAAGGTAATTAACATTGAATCACAAGTTCCAAAGATTCAGCAGCGCAACAGTCAAGGGAATTTCTACTTCACATCAGATCCTGATTATTGTTGTTTTTTGAACAAAACACAGCCTATGCAGCCGTTGCTAGACAGATATGATGTTTGGATAAATGGCGTGCGTGCTGATCAAAATGCGAACAGAAAATCGCTGAACGAAATAGAACACACTCCGCAAGGAGGCTTGCGCTACCATCCAATGCTTGATTGGACAAAACAAGAAATTTGGCGCTACATAAATGAAAACGAATTGCCACGCCATCCGCTTGATGCGCAAGGCTATGTGAGTATTGGTTGCGAGCCATGCACTGTAAAACCGAGTTTGGGTGACGAACGTCAAGGCCGCTGGTTAGGCCAAAGTAAAACCGAGTGTGGTTTGCACACCGAGCTTATATCAAAGTAAAAACAATGAACGTATTAATAACAGGTGGCGCAGGCTACATCGGCACAGCGCTTTGCCAAGCTTTACAGGCAAATCCAGCGGTAGAAAAGGTAATTATTTACGATAATTTGAGTCGACATAATTACAACTTGCTGATTGGTGCACAAAAGCTTGACAACCGATTCCAATTCATAGAAGGTGATATTTTAGATAGCAGAAACTTGCGTAAAGCGGTTCGTAAAAGCGATGTGGTTTTTCACCTTGCGGCTAAAGTTACTACACCCTTTGCTGATCAAGATGCACACCTTTTTGAGCAAGTGAATCATTGGGGAACAGCCGAATTGAGCTATGCTGTAGAAGAAAGCGATGTGAAGAAATTGGTGTACTTAAGTAGCGTGTCGGTTTACGGATCAGGCGAAGAAGCAAAGGACATTAATGCACCAAAAAATCCGCGTACGTTTTACGGAATCTCAAAAATGCGAGGCGAAGAACATATTTCAAGACTTAGTGACAAACTCGAGACATCCATTTTTAGATGTGGAAATGTGTATGGCTACAACAAGAGCATGCGCTTTGATGCGGTAATCAATAAGTTCATGTTCGAAGCCAATTTCCACAACAAAATCAACGTGAACGGCACGGGAGATCAGCATCGACCATTTATTTTCATTGATAAAGTGGCCGAAGTACTGAACAGCGTTTTAAAAAGCAATGCATTGGTAGGAACCCACAACTTGGTGGAACACAATTTTTCAGTGAATGAAATTGTGGGCGTTGTGAAAGAATTATATCCTGAACTCGAAATGATCTTCATCAATCATAATATGAAGTTACGTGAGTTGCAAGTAGATCCAAACGAAGGCAATGTGATTCCGGTTTCGGAAGGGACAGATTTGCTCAAAACAAGATTAGAATCATTTAAAGCTTCATTTTCTTTTTAGAAAAGGAGTACCTGATCTTTTAAACAACAATTATAGGGTTGATTAATGTTTAAAATGATTTTTGTAATGGATCAAAGTGTTTTATAGGTTTTAAACCTAAATTCATACAAAAAAAGTCATTTGCTTTAAATTGAGCCTTAAATTTGGCGTAAAACCAAGTTTAATTGATGTATCCAATTAATAATCAACCCGATTTGCCTTGGAATGATTTACCTGATCTTCCCATTGATAATTCATTATACAGAACAGTTGAAATTTTAGAACAGCTTGGAAAAGCGAAAGCGGAGGTTGGAAAGCTGCAGGGGAGAA
>CAZWXC010000010.1:0-312 GCA_964637935.1 uncultured Flavobacteriales bacterium
CTAATATTCTAAATAATAAGGTGTAGCAAGTATACGGTGGTCCACAAATTGGCAGACTCGCTTACATCTCAATTATTTACGATTGGCGAAACCAAAAGAATTAAATCTTACATTCAACTTAAATTAAATCAATATGACTAAAAAACTACACACACTTCTGGCTTTAGCACTGGTCGGTGGTACATATTTCAATACTGAAGCGCAGAGTCGTTATCAGGATGAAATTTTCACAGATGCCCAAATTATAAAGGCTCAATCAAATCAGGTTTATGGAATAAAAAACCAGCTGAATGGCACCAATAGTAACTTGGA
>CAZWXC010000010.1:322-17268 GCA_964637935.1 uncultured Flavobacteriales bacterium
ATCAGGTTTATGGAATAAATGTTGATTTCTTAAAAAATCAACAATTGTATTCTAATGCCTACATAGATGCTAATTTAACCCAAATCACATCTGAGCATAACGAGATACGCGATTCACTACTTAGCGCAATTGCAAATGGAACAGCACCAAATATTCCTACCAAGTATTACACTCCTTTTAGTTCAGATCCATCTACAATCATTAAGCTAATCACGCCTTTAGCGAATGATCCTGCAAATGGTATTTACAATCCATTTCAAATGGGAATGATGGATGTTTACATGCCTAGCCCTGCATTTGATACAGAAACTAACCGTCCAGTAATGATTTATATCCACACGGGAAATTTCTTACCGAAAGGAGTTAATGGTGGAGTTGGCGGAAGTAAAGATGATTCAGCCGCTGTAGAATTTTGCAGACAATGGGCTAAACGAGGTTATGTTGCTGTTGCACCAAATTACCGTTTAGGATGGAATCCACTTGGCGCTTCTCAATCTGACAGAACAAGAACGCTACTAAACGGAGTATTCAGAGGTATTACCGATATCAAGCAAGTTGTGAGATCGTTAAAAACTAATGCTACCGCTCTTGGAATTGATGGAGAAAAAATCATCATTTATGGACAAGGTTCTGGTGGCTATGTTGCTCTCGCTTACAATTTCTTGGATAAGTATTCTGAAACAGAATTAGAGAAATTTGATCCAGATTTGACTGGAATTACAGTAATTGATCAAGATTATGTTGGTGAAATTAGCGGTCTTGGTGGGTTGCTTAACTTCTATCAATACCAATCAGTACCTGGAACATCAGCTGATATTGCATTTTGCGTGAATGCAGGTGGCGCACTTGGAGATGTGAGTTGGATAGAAGGTGGAGAAGCACCAAACCTTTCAATTCATGCATTAAGAGATCCTTTTGCTCCTTTTACTACAGGAACAGTAATTGTTCCAACAACCAACGAACCAGTAGTAGACGCTGACGGACCAAGTGTTTTCATGCCAGTTGTTAATTCATTCGGAAACAATGATGTTCTTGAAAACTACAGAGTTAATGATCCAATTACTGCACGCGCTAGAAGTCAATATGGCGCTACTGTTACAACTGATATTCCAATTATCATTGGAGGAACTTCAGCTACAGTAGATGCTGAAGCCGAAGGATTGTTCACACTTATGTTACCAGCTGGCGAAAGCTCTCCTTGGGATTGGTGGTCAGAAAGTGATTTTAACGCTTATCACGGATACTTGACTACTCTTGGCATTTCCGTTTCTCCTGCTCAAGACATTCTTGACGGAGCTGCAGCAGGAAATCCAAATATTAAGTCTCAATCTTTGAGCTATATCGACACTATTCAAGGATACATACATCCACGAATCATGGTAGCATTACAAATCGGTGAGTGGGAAGCATTAAAGGTTTCTGAACTTTCATCAGAGCTTGATAATGTTGCTATTTATCCAAACCCTGCAAGCACAAGCATCAACTTTAAGTCAAACAACCCTGAAACTGCAATCAGCAGCATCAAATTGATGGACATTACTGGTCGTGTTGCTTACCAAAGCGCAAACATGAATTCAGATTTAGTTGAGCTGAATACTACGAACCTAACTTCAGGAATTTACATGGGAATCATCACCCTTGAAAATGGCGAAGAAGTAATCAAGAAGTTCTCAGTTAACTAATTGATTATCTATAATAATTTAGAAAGCCCCGACAGCATTGTCGGGGCTTTTATGTTTCTTGACAATATCTTTTATTTCTAAAAGGCTCAACTCATCTATTTTCACAGCTTGAAAATCAATCAAAATGAAAAACCTAATCTTCATCGCTTTTGTGCTGACTTCAATTTTCTCTATCTCAAGCTGCGCTGTTGAAGGCTGCATGCAAGATCAAGAATGTGTAGAAAACTACAACCCGAAAGCTAAAAAAGACGGTGATTGCAGTGGTTGCACTATAGAAGGAGCTTACAATTATTGCAGTATTGCACGGATTGAAAGCGGAAATTGCAAGTTCATTAGAGAGTTTTACACTGATAATAATGTTGACGGCTGGGTTGATTTGTGGGTTTCAGACACAGCATATTCTGACGACCCTTCATTTTTGAGCTATCAAGGTCGTCTCGACATTTTTCCAGTTAATATTCCAGACTGCATCTCATCAGATAGCACACTCACCATCTTAAGACCAGCAGGAGAATATTATTACGAAATTGAGACAGAGACAGGTAAACTTTTCTCAGGAGTTGTGATCTATAGAGAAGAAGGCTGCAGACTTTTGGACGTCTACTAACGCTTGCGACTTTAGTTAAAAAAGTAGCCCCGCTAGGAATCCCTGCCGGCAGGCAGGGAACTGCAATCTAAAGTTAAGGAAACTACGCAAGAGATTTCAGAAACTCTTTTCCAACGCCACTTTTCAAATATTTCTCACGTTTTCGAGCATCTGACCTTGCTCCTATTTGCTCTTGGTAGATGAGCTTCCATGGAATGAATCCCTTTGTAGATCTTGTTTTTCCAGAATTATGCTCTTTCAATCGCTTTTCAATGTCAGATGACATACCAACATAAATGCGACCATCTACTTGACTCTTAATCGCATATACATAGTAAACTTCCATCATGGTATTTTGTAGCCCCGCTAGGAATCGAACCTAGATCAAAAGTTTAGGAAACTTCTATTCTATCCATTGAACTACGGGGCCTTTTATTTTATCTCCAAATATGAGAAAGTTTAGGAAACTTCTATTCCCTGCCTGCCGGCAGGCAGGCCTACCTAACGGCAGGCAGGTATCCATTGAACTACGGGGCCAAAAACAAAGTTGGCAAAGATGTAAAAGTTTCGAATTTTTATTCTTTAATTAATCGATGCGTTTCAACGCCATTATCGGAGTGAATTTCTAAGAAAAAGAGCCCTGACTCAAGACCAATTAAATTCAGGTTTTCAGCACCTGAAATTGATTGCATTATAACCACTTTACCCAACACATCCCGAACTACAATCTTCGCAGTTTGATTGTTTTTAGAAGTGATCATAACTTCGCTGTTTGCCGGGTTTGGGTAAACTGACCAGCTGTATTTTGACTCTAAATCACTTATTCCTGAAGCACCTAGCGTGTCCCAATAACCTGTATCAACGCTTCCATTATAACTAGGCTCCAACAATAGATTGAGTTGTAAATCGTCAAAATAAAAGCCATCAAAATTGACAAAGCCATCGCTCACAAGTCTAAATTTCATCTTTACTTTTTGTCCCAAATAATCTGAAAGATCAATGTATTCTTTCACCCAATTCAATTGATTGCCATCCCAAACTGGTTCACCCTGATCTTGATACTCATTTCCTTCTTTCGAATACAATCCGCAAGCAGGCTGATAGTTGTTTTCATTCACTTCTGAAACAAGCACTTGAGCATAATCCCATCCTGCTTCAATTTCCCATTTCGCATCAAAAGAAACATAGGCATTTACTGCATGCGTCAAATCAAACGTTCTACGGTATTCAATCTCTGAAATCGTATTGTTATCATAAGTAGAATTTGGCGAATCGGTAAACGAAACGGGTGCCGTTGTAAAATCTTCTGTCGTAGTATTCCAGCCTGTAGTATTGAATTCTGCGATATCATTTGTCTCAGAAATCGGCTGTAGGCTTTGCCCATAAATCTTAGTAATAAGAGTAGAATAGCTGTAATCACCAAGCTTCACTTCTAGCTCAAAAACCACCTCTTCGTTGGTTGAAATACTTGCACTCAATTGATATGGCAAGTTTATCGTTTGTGTTTCACCAAGCGCAATAGATGTAATGGTTTGACTGGTAACGCTGGAAGTAATATTAGAGCTCACCGGAGTCAATTTCAGCTCGTGAACCTCGTCAAATTTCAATCCCAATCTGGTTACATCAATTGACAATTGACCTGTGATTGATGGCAAAACATAAGGACTGGTTTCTTCGGCTACCATGTAATTTCCTGCAAAATGTGAAAGCAATAAATTCGGTTTTAGGTTTTCTTTCGCGATGGGCTCAATGCGCGATGCGGTCGGCCAAAAACCATCGCCACTATTCCCAACTTCGGGAGTCATGGAATAGATCTTTGGTTTTGAAGTTTGCTCGCCATACATCCAATCGTCACTATCACCATTCGTTGCGTAGCCCACGGTTTGAAAACCTGTTCCTGCCACGTAATTATTTTCAGCGGTAAGTGCGTTTGCAAATGCATTAAAAGCATTGCTGTCAGGCGAAAGTGGCGATTCAATATATCCCCAAGGGTAAATGACATAATTTCCAAAAGCATGATAATTCAATGCCAAATCGAATTCGTGTTGCTCAGTAAACCATTTCACAGCTTGTGTTTCTGGTTCGCTAAACGGTGCTGACCCGCGGTATGTTTCGTTACTTGTAATGGGCGATGAACCTGAATTGTCGTATCCCCATTCGTGGCCATAATTTCGATTCAAATCAACGCCAAAAGTACCGTCACCATTATCTCTTCTATTCTTTCGCCAAAGTCCACCCCCATTGGCATCTGTTACTTGATTTCTAATGTAACCGTCAGGATTAAGCATTGGAATGAAATACATTTCGGTATTGTTTACCAAATGCGTGACTTCGTCATTCGACCCATAATTTTCGAGCAAATAATACATGTAGAAGATCAACTGTGTGAGTGATTCTGGCTCGCGCGCATGATGCACAGCTGTATACAAAACCTCCGGCTCAGTTTCATTTACATTCGGATTATCTGAGATTTTAACCCAATAAATCGGTCGTTGCTCGTGACTCAAAAACGTATCGATAGGCTGGCGAATGGTGATCAAGTTCGGATACTGTGAAGCCATGCTATCTAAATGCTCTAAAAATTCTTCATAGGTATAAAAACCACCCATGCTTCCTAAATCAAACCCATTGGGCGTTTCGATAGAATCGGTATTGGCTTGGAAACAACTTGCCCTTGAATCGCGGCTTTTCGCTGCTATTGAGTTTCGCTGCTGGTAATAATCAGTCACATTATCGATCAATACTTCAAAATCAATCCCCAGCTTTTGCATTTGAGTGCGCTCTTCTGCACTAAAATCAGAGATATAAAATACGCCCGGTTTGTGCACTCCGTGCTCTTTTTCTACTCCCATTTCGTCAAGCAAGGATTCAGAAATAGGATCAAGCCAAATTTTCAAGCGCGCATTTTGGGCTTGCGCCCATTGGCTAAAAACCACGAATAGAACAACATACAAATACCTCATAGCGAACGAATTATTAAAAACGAAGATACAATGGAAAATTCCTGAAAGAATAAGACGGCAGAATGCTGTGATTCGCTTATTTTCGCCCACAAATCTCGAAGAAATTATGTCATCACATTCAGATTCTCACGATCACCACGAAGAAAAACCAAGCGGTTTCTTAAACACTGTTTTTGACGAGTCAATGGGTGGTTTTGGTATTGTTTGGGTTAGCGGACTACTTATTGTAGTTACTCTGCTGATCATGTTAGGATAAAATATCCTTAAAAATATGCTCTGAATAAAAGGAGCAAAACCGTGTGCGCTATGGTCTCGATTCCTCAAAATATTCAGGAACTGAATTCGTACAAGCCAGGTAAACCTATTGCTGATTTAATCAAAGAATTAAATCTTAACGAATGGGCAATTCTCTGGAATAACGAAAACAATCTAGGTCCATCACCGATTGCCTTGGAGCACATTGCTCAGGCGCTTTCCACATCAAACGTATATCCAGATCCTTCTTCGCTCGCTTTGCGCGAATTGATTGCTCAAGCAAACAATTGCCATCCTAATCAAGTGATGGTAAACAATGGCTCTGAAACCATTTTGGATGGAATGTTTCGAGCTTTTTTTGACAAAGAAGATGAGCTACTTACCTGCGAAGGAACCTTTGTTGCCGTTTATGTTTGGGCAAAAAGCAACAAGATTAAAGTCAACAAGGCTCCACTCAGTAAGAGCTATCGATTTGACATTCAACATTTGGTTGAAAACATCACTCCAAAAACCAAAGCGATTTATATCGCAAATCCCAATAACCCATCAGGCACAATCATCACCAATAGTGAATTGGACGAATTGTTGGAAGCGGTGCCAGAAAACATTTTAGTGGTAATTGACGAAGCCTATTTTGAATATGCCAAAGCGCTGAGTCCTGACTATCCTGATAGCATAACACTTAAGCGACCAAATGTGCTTACGTTGCGCACCTTCAGCAAGGCTTACGGCATTGCAGCCATCAGAATTGGCTATGCCATTGGCACAGAATATTTGATCGATGCACTCAATAAAGTGCGCATGACTTTTGCGCCAAGCAATGTGGCTCAGGCAGCAGGTATTGGCGCTATAAAAGACAAGGAGCATTTGCAAAAATCAATCGAGCTAAACACACATGCCTTGCCTCAGTTTTATGCAGCGCTTCACGATGCCGAACTCAACTACATACCTAGCTATGGCAACTTTGTGATGGTAGACATGCACAGCATTGAACAAGCAAAAGAGTTTACCGAAAAGCTCATGAAAAAAGGCGTTTTTGTGCGTCATCTTCCAGCGTTTGGTTTACCACATTGTGTGCGAATTAGCACTGGAACCGAAAAGGAAAATGAGTTGTTTGTGAAGACGCTTGCATTGCTGCACGATTAAAACTCAAAACACACATAGTTTTTAAAGAAAATAAGCATCCAAAAACTCCTTTGGAGTCATGCATGGCAAATCAAACTGCTTAAATCCTTTTTTGTCTCTAGAAATAATGCAACCGCAGTTGGCAGATTTAGCTGCGAAATATTGGACTGCGTCTTCAAAGTCATAGGGGCCAATTCGTATGGATTGATCAATCATAGTTTGATCCACATTCAAAACTTCAAACAGCTCGTTTAAATGAATCGTAGACGCCATAGCTTTTTCTTTTGAAGTGAACTTTTCAACGATGTAATGCACGTTTACAAAAGAAACGGAAGAAGTAAACAAGCTTATTTTATTGGCCCAACCTGCGTCTAAAATCAGTCGAGAATGGTCTACAAAAGGTTTGCGATTGAGCACCACGTCAATCATGACATTGGTATCTACAAAAACCTTCACAGGTTATACTTTTTCTTTAGCGCTTCGAATCGAATCTGATCGTAATCCAAATCAGGTTCATTTACTATACCTAGCAATTTATCTACTGGACTATCACTGTATGGTTTTGTTGCTGAGTTTTTCTCACTCGTTACCACCAAGAAATACTCTTCCACCATTTTAGAAATAGAAGTGCCCTTACTCTTCGCATATTCCTTCGCTTGTTGAATCAAATCTTGATCCACCGAAAGTGTCAATTTGGTATTCATACGTACAAATATAAAATTTATACGTATCCATCTTAATTTGAGAAATTCACCCACCTGATCGTTTAACCGTCTAAAGTGTTATATTGATTCATCAAAATATCTAACAATGAGATTAATATACATATTACTCTGCTCGGTTTCAATTTTTGTGCTTTCCCCTGCAAAGGCGCAAAACGGAGATTGGAGTCCATTTCTAAACGGGATGAAGAATATATATTGGAATCAAAATACTGGTGAAATAATTCCAATCAAAATTGACTCGATCAAGATTGAAAATGGAACCACCTACTTTGGTGTTTGGCAAAAAGAAATAAAATCTTTGATGCCATCATGTGACTCTGCTTTTCAGCTTGGTGGTGAATTTAATAGTCTTCAGAATCTGGAAACCTTTCCATTCTTCAGTTTTACTCAAAGTGACAAGTATGAAATATGGCATTCTAACGATTCCAACTCAGTCATCCGACTTCCTTTAAGAAGTGATTTTGAACAGCCGTTTTACATCAATAACACAGTGAAAATGGTTCTCGACACCTATGCTATTTTAAATGTTCTTGGCATGCAAGACTCTGTTGCAAATTTTCAATTGTTTGAGTCAGCTTCAAATGAATACCTAGGATTATTGAAATGGTCAAAATCATTTGGTCTAATTGAATTCCCGTCATTCCCAGAAATAAATTATTCTCAAGGAATAGCTTTTGAAACCTATTTTTCAATCATAGCATCTAAAAATGGAAACCAACAACTAGGAATTGATTTACCTAACATCGAATACTTTTTAAAACCATCAAGTTCAACTGACAAACAGCTTTTTGAAATAGAATATTCTGGTGTAACTTATTTTCCTATCGAGCTCTCTGTACCTAGTTGTAAAGAATTACAAGAATATAATAATGGATCAGTCTACTATTATGAATTAAATGGAATAAGCAAAACTTCTTCTTGCTATTCTTCGGGCTTTAGTGGACTTATCGATCCCTTTGAAGGTGATCTAGACGATCAACTCTTCAGTGCGAATTATTTCAATGGAACAGTGATCATATTGAATAGGCTTTATTATAACGGGGTCAAATTCGAGTTGAAATACGAATACACTTTTGGCGACTGCCAAGGATCATTCATTGATGCTGTCCAATTTTCAGGCACTTTGATTAAAGATTTTGGCTTTTCCGTTCAAGCATTTTATGGCGGTTATAATGGAGGAGATGGAACGAGAAAACTAAAGGCCGCCATTACTTCAGAAGGTAATTACGGCACATGGCCAATAAATCTTGGTTTGTACGATCTCGAAACCAATGACATTCGGGTATACCCAAACCCATCAAATACAGGTGTTTTTAACGTTGATTATGACGTGCCTTTCCATGCAAAAGTGTACGATAGCCTTGGCAGACTTGTGGTAGAAACAGATAAAGGAAACATCAATTTACAGCAGCAAGCTGACGGAATATATTTTCTAGAAATCGAAACCAATCAGCACGCCAACACCTTGAAATTGATCAAGCAATAATCTAATACCCCAACATCGCCTTCATTGCCGCATTCACTTTTTCTTCATTTGGAAGATAAGTGGCTTCCAAAATTTCGTTGAGCGGAATAGCCGGTGTGTTTTCTGAACCGATTACACGCACAGGTGCATCCAAGTATTCGAAGCAATCTTGCGCTACTCTGCCCGCAATGCCTTGTGCAAAGCTGTTTCCGACAGGCTCTTCGGTCACTACCAACACTTTTCCATGGGTTTTGGCTGCGTTGAAAATCGCTCCTTCATCTACTGGAGAAATCGTTCTCAAATCGATGATTTCTACTTGATCTTTAAAGTCTTTTGATGCGCTCAAACTCCAATACACTCCGCGACCATAAGTAATCACGGTCATGGTTTCGCCTTTTTCAGTGCGGGCTTCATCAGCCGCTTGCACCACGCGCGCTTTTCCAAAAGGAATCACATAATCTTCGCTTGGTTCGGTGGTTTTAGCGCCTTCTGTTCCTTTTATTTTTGACCAATACAAGCCTTTGTGTTCTAACAATACCACAGGATTTGGGTCATAAAAAGCCGCTTTGAGCAAACCTTTCAAATCGGCTCCCGTGCTTGGATACGCCACTTTTATTCCTCTGATGTTTGCCAAAATGCTTTCGATAGAAGAGCTGTGGTATGGTCCACCGCTTCCGTAAGCGCCAATGGGCACACGAATCACGCAGCTCACTGGCCATTTACCATTGCTCAAATAGCAGCTTCGGCTCACTTCGGTAAACAATTGATTCAATCCTGGCCAGATGTAATCTGCAAACTGAACCTCAACTATTGGTTTTAAGCCAACCGCACTCATGCCCACGGTTGAGCCTATGATAAACGCTTCTTGAATGGGCGTATTAAATACTCTGTCTTTGCCAAAGGTTTGCGCAAGTGTAGCCGCTTCTCTAAACACTCCGCCCAAGCGGTGACCCACATCTTGGCCATACAAAAGCGCTTCTGGATGCTTTTCTAATATTTCGCGCACGGCAAACAGCGCGCTGTCTACCATCACGGTTTTTTCCTTGCCTTTCGGGTCGCGCTCGCCTTTTTCTTCGGTGATGGGTGTTGGCGCAAAATGATGCGTCATCAAATCTTCTGGTCTTGGATCTTCGGCTTGCTGCGCACGCTCAAAATCGGCTTTCACCACATTATTTGCCTTCGCCACAGCGCTTTCTAATTCTACCAGCGTGAAACCCATTTCTTCTAATTGCTTGCGGAAATAGGGATGTGGATCGCGCAACTTATCGTCTTCTAAATCATCGCGATACCATTCCATGCGCACACCAGATGTGTGGTGACTCAACAATGGAACTTTTAAGTGAACCAAAAACGGTCTTCGCTCTTTTCTGATGGTATCAATCGCTCTTTTCAAGCCATTGTAGCATTCCACAAAATCATGGCCTTTTTCAATGGTAATAACCTCTAGGCCTTTAAACCCTTTGGCATATTCGGTGGCATCACCTGCGCGAATTTCGTCTGCACTTGCCGAAATATCCCACTCATTGTCTTGAATGAAATACATGATTGGCAGCTTTTTCAAAACGGCCATTTGCATGGCTTCGGCCACTTCGCCTTCGGTAATTGATGCATCGCCCAAAGAGCAAACTACCACAGGATTTTCGCCTCCAAAATCTTCAGCTAAGCCTTGTTGTTCTTTGTATTGAACGCCCATTGCAACGCCCGTAGTGGGTATGGCTTGCATGCCTGTGGCCGAACTTTGGTGCGGAATTTTTGGTTTGTCATCGTCTCGCAAAGATGGATGGCTGTAATACGTTCGTCCGCCCGAAAATGGATCGTCACGCTTGGCAAAAAGCTGCAACATCAAGTCGTATGGCGACATGCCGATGGAAAGCAAAATAGAATCGTCACGGTAATATGGCGCCACAAAATCTTGTGGTTTTAGCTGCAAGCCAAGTGCTATTTGTGCGGCTTCGTGTCCGCGACTGGTGGCATGTACATACTTACTGGTCAACTGAATGTTTTCGTTGTATGTTTCGCTCATGCGCTTTGCCGTGCACATTAATTCCCACGCCTTCAAAAGCGTTTTCTTATCTATTGCTGCAGCTGTGTTTACTGTGTTCTCCTTTGCCGTATCGCTCATATTTCTATCTGTATCGAAGAGCGGCAAATGTAGTAGGTGTGAACCGAAGTTTGGTCGTGACCCAAGCTTTTATGCGATCTATGCCAATTACAAACCTCTATAGCCAAAGAGATTCATTTTTAGGCGTGGCCACTTACACCAAAGCATTTCTTTTGCACATTTAGAGCGCTTTTTTAAAAATTTGATATGAACAACGAACAAGCCACTGCAGATCAACCACTGCAGCCCGACCCAAGCAGCCCAAGTGCTAAACCATCGCCACAGCGCTTGGTGAAAGAGTTTTTGGTGTTTTTGCGCGGCCGACTTAGCCTTGAAGAAGACAATGCAGACCCGCAAGAAACCATCGAATACATCAAAAAAGGGGTTGAATTTCAGGGAACCAACATTTGGATTTTGATTTTCGCCATCATGGTTGCTTCCATAGGTTTGAACGTGAACTCGGCAGCCGTGGTGATTGGCGCCATGCTTATTTCCCCACTCATGGGCCCGATTATGGGCATTGGTATGGGTGTGGGAATCAATGATTTTGACTTGATCAAAAAAGCGGCTAAAAACTTGGGTTTGATGGTGGGTATTTCGGTGGTTACCTCTACCCTATACTTTTTAATCAGCCCCATTAGCGATGCGCAAAGCGAACTTTTGGCTAGAACACAACCAACCATTTGGGATGTTATGATTGCGCTTTTTGGTGGTTTGGCGGGCATTGTAGCTGGTTCGAGGCGCGAAAAAAGCAACGCCATTCCTGGTGTGGCCATTGCTACTGCACTGATGCCGCCCTTGTGCACCGCTGGTTATGGCATTGCCAGTGGCAACATGGCTTACTTTGCCGGAGCTTTTTATTTGTTTACCATCAATTCGGTGTTTATCAGTCTTTCTACCTTTTTGATTGTTCGCTTTTTGCGCTATCCGCAAAAGTCTTTTATAGATCATGCAAGAGAAAGAAGGGTGAAACGAGGGATTGGATTATTGGTGCTAGTTGTAACATTGCCAAGTACATACATCGCTTTTAACTTGGTGAGCAACACCGTGTTTGAACGCGAAGCGGGCAAATTCATAGCCGAGAATTTTGTGTTTGACAATTGTCAAGTGATTTCAAAAAACATAGACATGGATGGCGACACGCGTAGTATTGAAGTGGTTTTGATTGGCGAACATGTGAGTGATGACAGAATCAACGATTTGAAAGCCAAGATGAAGAAAAACGACCGCTTGAGCGAAGCCGAGTTACTGGTGCGACAAAGCAGTGACAAAGGCCTAGACATGACCGACATAGAGCGCTTTAACAAAGAAATGAAAGCCGGCTTGATCGAAGATCTGTACAAGAAAAACGATGAAGTTTTAAAATCGAAAGAAGAGAAAATAGCTGCGCTTGAAGAAGAAATTTTCAGGTTGCGAAAAGTTCAAATTCCGGTGGCTGGTTTGAAAGATGAGATAAAGGCCATTGACGCTAACATTAAGGAATACACGCTGATGAACAACACCATCGTGAACCTTGAAACCAATAAGGCCGACACGGTGATGTTTGCCTACATCGAGTTTAAAAACAAACCGAAAAAAGACGAAACCACGCGCCTCGAAAATTGGCTAAAAGCCAGAACGGAGAGCGATAGTTTGAAGATGGTGGTGAGTTATTAGTTGAAGAATATTCAATAATGAAATTTAAATCAACCAAAACCTAATTAATAAGGATTCATTACTGTCAATCCAACT
Source organism: uncultured Flavobacteriales bacterium (assembly GCA_964637935.1). Classification (GTDB taxonomy): domain Bacteria; phylum Bacteroidota; class Bacteroidia; order Flavobacteriales_G; family Salibacteraceae; genus SHAN690. The sequence goes on from CAZWXC010000010.1 coordinate 12,956, forward strand.
TGTACGTTTTCGAATTAACATCATTACTTAAAGGTGATAAAACTTAAAACATGCGTTTTCAAACACCCAATGTTGTGTTATTCACTAAATTCGCAAACGATTGTCAAAAACGATGGAATAGAAATTTCATTGCTTGTCAAGACTTCACTAAAAATTGATCGAAAATGAAATTTTACGTTTTATTTCTTATTCTGGTATCACCTCTTCTCGGACTTACTCAATTCGAGCATTCATATTACCCTTTAGCTCCAAATGAAGAAATTCCAAAAGAATTCATTGAAAACCCTCTAATAGAAGAAAAATTGTTAATGGCAAAAAACACGCTTTTAACTAATGAAGAAGCTCAAACCTTCTATTCAAAGTCCATATTTTTAAAATATCAGCTATTTCAAAGTGGTCAAATTTATCTTCCAAATAAGCTGAATAATTACATCGACTCCCTTAAAAATGTGCTTTTGAAGAGTCAGCCAGAATTAAATTCAAAAATTAGATTATACATAACAAGGTTCACCGAACCAAATGCGTTTTGTTTGCCAGATGGTTCCATTTTTATAAACATCGGTTTACTCGACAAAATCAATAATGATTCAGAACTAGCTTTTATTCTCGCTCATGAAATTGGGCATTACGCGGAAAAGCACAGTATCAAAGACTTCCATCGCTTATCTCAAATAGAAAGTCAAGAATCTTTCAAAAACAATGATAGATCAGCGTTTAGAAGTCTCATTTTCTCTCGAGACTCTGAGTTTGATGCAGATTCATGGGCAATTTTCCTTTTGCAACAAACCGGTTTTGACCCAAATTTAGCCATCAATGCACTTGAAGTACTTAAAGAAGGAAAAAGCTATTCTAATTCAGAATACAAATCACAAATAGAGAATGATTTTTTCAAAATTGACACTTCACTTATCAACTCACCCAACTTAAAGCAATATGAAAGGAATTCTGACAAAGTGAAGAATATTAAGATCGCAACTGGAGAGATTGAAGATATTTTCCGTTCGCATCCAGATATCGGGAAAAGAATAGAAGCGCTAAAAGAGATTATCTTGAGTATGGATGAAAGCAACGTAGTTTTAAGCGCGAACGGAGACGCATTGAGAAGTACAAAAACCACAGCTGAATTTGAAATAGTGGAAAATCAACTCAGAAACCAAGATTATCTGAATGCATTTCTAAAAGCAAGTTCACTCGCTTCAGAGTACCCTCACAATATCTACCTCATTGAAGCGATGTCAAAATCTTTGTATTGGATTAGTCATTATAAAGAAATAAATGATTTATCTTTTTTTGAAGGTTCATCGATTGAAGATTCCGTGTACATTGAATTTTACGCTCTTGTCAATGAAATGAGCTTACGCGATGCAAAAAAAATGGTCTACGCGTTTAATAAATCAAATCTTGAAAAAACTGATAATCCGCTAGAAAGCATTCTATTTTACTACGCTATTTCAACAGAAAATTATTTAGGAAAGAATGCCGCCAAACAACATTATCAAACCTACATTCAAAAGTTCCCTGAAGGTAATTACATAAACCTGGTAAAAAATAAAATAGAATGAGAAGAATAGTTTTTTTCCTATTGCTTTTGCCAATTCTTCTATCAAGTTGCAGCAGAAATTGGATCTCCATTGAGCGAAATGAACAACTTTTAAATCAAGATCGAGAAATAAAAAAAATAATATGTATTGACCCAAGATTTTACTTCGAGGAAGACGAACTAAACTTCGATTTAGAAAAAAATCAGAAGATTACTCAAACAGTTCGCAAGAATATTTTGAAATCGAGTAAGTCAAATAATTTTGATCTGTCAATATTTGACTTTAAGGAAAATACGACAACTAATTTCTACAATGATTTGCTAACTCTGAAAAAGCAAATGGTGTCTGTAAATTTTAATCAGGCAACTCCATTAAACTTTAATAAACAAACAACGGTTGGTGAAATTGAAAAAAAAATCTTCGTTTATCCTCCAAAAATATCTTTTGACTTCGTGAAACTCTCCGAGGAATATGGAACTCCATATTTTTCATACATGGGTATTTATGCTCAAAAAAGAAAGTTAATTCTATACCATCTAGTTATCGACACGGACAATTCAGAGACTGTGTATAGAGAATTTAAAGTTGTGAATTCAAGAGTGAGTAAAATCACGATTGCACAAATGATTTACGACAGCTACGCAATGCTAAAAAGTGAATTCAAATGAAAAAAACACTGATCATTTCTTGGGCTTTTCTCTCAACGATGTTGGCTGTTGCTCAAAACACTGGACATTTAGGAAAACATTTCCTGCTAAAAACAAATGCAATAAACGGCCGAGATTTAGGATTAAATTGTGTAGATATAGAGTCGGTAATATTCCGCAGATATTCTATCGAAGCTACTTTAAGTAGGTTTAGCTTTTCTCCAAAAGAAATCTCTAAAATAACAGGAGAGATAAATCCTGGAGGGAATTTAAATATTAAAGTCTTTGATGAAATTAGAACGATCAATAGCGGCCTAACATATGGTTATCTCTTCAAAATAGGCCTAAGACGATATTTTAATAAAATAATACCAGCCCCATCTGGTCTCTACATGGGATGTGACATCGGGTTCGGTCAAGCCCGATTAGAGAACTATAGAGTTATAGTCGAATATGAAAATGTCGATCCATTTGAACCTTTTACCCTTCCTGGTTATGAGATTAACAATCTCTCAGGAAATGCCTTTGTTACAGCCATTGAAGCGCCTTTCATTGGGTATCAAAAACTACTCACTTCATTTTTTACGATTGATACAAAATTCAGCTTATTAACCCAACGAATGGCATCCCCGTCAAACATAAGGAATGCTTTCCCAGACAACAACTTTATCCGGTCTAACTTGTTCAGCACATCAGGAGGGAGTTGGTCTTGTGGTCCTTCTATTTATGTTAAAATCGGCTTTTTGATTATTTAAGTCTTCATAGTTCAAAAGAGCGGTTTAGATAATCTATTTCAATTTGATTTAAAAAGAAAAACTCCAGGGTTACAAAGATTGCTTGCAGTTGTGTTTTATTCAATTCCAAAATAACCTAAACCCCTGGTTCCAAAACCCACAAACCTCACCTAAAAACATATAACTCTTGGATAAAACACATGATAACAATTAAATACATGTTCTGAGGCCGCTGACAATCTTTACTAAAGAGTAAAATGCGCCCAAAATCTGAAATAGAAAAATTAAAATCGGGGCAAATAGATCATCAAGCAGTAATGTCTATCACGGGGCTTTAATTAGTCCAACCGCATTTAAGTATACCCAATCAGATATATTCAAGTGAACATGTTGCAAGCAGCACAGCACAATATATCATCAAAAGTGAATGCATCGCGTCTTGATGCTGCGATAGAAAAATTCAACAACGGCAGCAAAAAACGTTGAATCCCTCTCCTCTCGCCACTCGCTTCCAAACCTACAAACTATACGTAAAAGCATATAATTCCTTGATAAAATCCCGAATTATATCTAATTGCATATAACGAAGCAGTTAGCGAATCTTGCCAATTATACCCAATCAGGTATATTACACCTTAAATCAATCTAAAGTATACCCGAAAAGGTATATTCCTGAGATTATGCTGCAAGCAATACAGCGCGAGTTATCATCAAAAGTGAATGCTACGCGTCTTGATGCTGCCATTGAAAAATTCAACAACGGCAGCACAAAGCATTGAACCCCTCGCTACTCGCTCCTAGTTACTCGCCCCTATTCTCCAATTCCTAGTTTTCTTACATTCACCGCTCACACAACATCTATGAGTGCATACACTTTAGTAATTGCCGCATCTGTTCTGGTAATTCTTTCTTACTTCTTCAATTTGCTTTCAAAGCGCATCAATGTGCCCAGCGTGCTCATGCTTATTGTTACGGGTGTCATCATCAAGCAAACGATGAATTATTTTGAAGTCGGACGCATTGATTGGTTTCCTTACCTCGAAATTTTGGGCATTATAGGTTTGATCATGATTGTGCTAGAAGCCGCGCTCGACCTCAAACTCGAGAAAAAGAAAATGCCGCTCATTGGCAAATCGGCACTCATTGCACTGATTGGTTTAGTGGCTTCGGCAGGCGTGGCAGCAGTGATTATTAAGACGCTGCTTCCGGGCGATTTCACTTGGCTGCAATCGATGATTTATGCCGTTCCGCTTTCTATTTTGAGCAGCGCCATTATTATTCCTTCGGTTGGTTTTTTGCCACAGCAGAAAAAAGAATTCAGCATTTACGAAAGCACTTTTAGCGACATTTTGGGCATCATGCTGTTCTACTTTTTGCTTTCGCTTGCCGGC
>CAZWXC010000011.1:0-16519 GCA_964637935.1 uncultured Flavobacteriales bacterium
ACATTGAAGCATCGAGCATCGAGTTTGACCTGCCACAACCCAGCTATACCATACACACATTGGTTTCGCTGAGCGAGAAATATCCTGAATATGACTTTACCATTATCATGGGCGAAGACAATTTGAATACGCTTCAGAAATGGAAAAACTACGAACAGATTCTAAATAACTACGCCATTTTGGTATATCCAAGGGTAGAAAGTGACGAAAATCTGAGCGTGAATACCGAATCTAGAAGTCCACTTTTAGATTTAGAAAATGTGACCATGATAGATGCTCCACTCATGAAATTGAGTGCGAGTTTTATCAGAAGATCAATTAAAGAAGGAAAAGACGTGCGCTATCTTTTGACTGAAAAAGTGGTGAAGTATATAGACGAAATGAATTTTTATAAATAGCCATGAGCGACAGAACAGAACTTGATGAGATAGGAGAATTTGGCTTAATAGAACGCATCACAAAAGCAGTTGAGCTCAAACAAAAAGACACTGTAAAAGGCATTGGTGATGATGCTGCCGTGATAGATCGTGGTGATTATTATGAATTGATCAGCACCGATTTGTTGACCGAAAACATTCACTTTGACATGTCTTACACTCCTTTAAAACACCTTGGCTACAAAGCCATTGCGGTGAATGTGAGTGACATTTGTGCAATGAACGGAACAGCAACTCACGTAACGGTTTCATTAGCTATTTCAAATCGCTTTTCTGTAGAAGCCGTTGATGAGCTTTATGCCGGAATACTGTTGGCTTGCGAAAAATTTAACGTGGACTTGATTGGTGGCGACACCACTTCAAGCCTGAGCGGATTGACGATTAGTGTTACTGCTTTTGGCAGAGTAGCAAAAGAAAAAATCACTTACCGAAGTGGTGCAAAAGACAAAGACCTTATTTGCGTAAGCGGAGATTTAGGAGCTGCATACATCGGCTTGCAATTGCTCGAGCGTGAAAAGCAAATTTGGAAAGAAAACCCAGATGTTCAGCCCGACTTAGAAGGCAATGATTATGTATTGGAACGCATTTTAAAACCAGAAGCTCGCGTAGATATTGTTGAACTTTTAGAAAAAGAAGGCATTGTTCCTACTTCTATGATGGACATTTCTGACGGTTTGGGTTCTGAAGTGCTTCACCTATGCAAGCAAAGCAATTGTAGTGCTCGCATCTATGAAGACAAATTACCTATTGATGCTACGGTAAGCATTCAAGCTAAGGAGTTTAACATGGAACCGAGCACATGCGCCATGAATGGTGGTGAAGATTATGAATTACTTTTTACAGTAAAGCAAGAAGATTTTCATAAAGTTAATGCGATGCCAGAAGTGAAAATAATCGGCTATATGGAAGATGACAGCCAAGGTGCTCGCCTGGTTTTCCCACAAGGCGAAGAAGTGGAGATAAAAGCACAAGGATGGAAGTCGTTTTAAAAACGACTCCAACCCATTTTCCTTTTAAAGCAAAGCGTTAAGCATTAGAATCAAAAGATCTATCAAAAGCGTAACAGCCGTAACTCTTAAAATGTATTTCATAGGTGCTACAGCAAGCATTAATGACAGTGAAAGCATCGTGAGCATTGCAATCACGGTAATTTGCCATAAATGCGCATAAGCGGAAATAGCTATCGTGATTCCTCCAAAAATTCCAATCAACAAGAAGAACATTGAGGTGATTCCGTAGCGATTAAACTCTGATTGGGTTTCTAGCTTTGTAAGCCAATTTTGTTGCGAAACCTTATTGTTTGCGTGCACAGAATCAGCGCTAAGAGAGTGATGAAGCGTATCCATAATGGTAGGTTTTGAAATTAGATGCGCAAATTTGAGCCTATGTTCAAATTCCAGAAATGACCATTTTCATTCCAAAACCTGAGAATAATCAAACACGATGCTTGAGATTTAAGTAGCGCAAAGAAACTCTCAATTTGCTACTATTGTAGGTAAACCGTACCAACTATGAAGTACATCAATTCAGAGCGATTAGCATCTATAAAACATGAAATCAAATCGCGCTTTAATAGTGCAAAGCCGTTCAGGTATGTAATGTTTGATGATTTCTTCAACGAAGCAGAATGTGAATTAATTCACAACTCGTATCCAACAATTAAAAATGGTACTTGGGATGGCACTACTTATTTAGATCAGAAAAATAAATTTCAAAAATCAAAATTTGAAACTGGAAGTTTACTACAAGAAGTTTTTGACGAGCTGAATGGCCAAGAATTTAGAACGTGGCTACAAGAAATAACAGAGCTTGAATCACCTATTTTAGGAGATGATGAATTGTTCGGTGGAGGACTTCACCAAAGTATAAAAGGAGCTTATTTGAATGTTCATGTAGATTACAATATTCATCCTACTACTCAATTTCACAGGCGATTGAATGTAATTATTTATATGAATAAAGATTGGAAAGATGAGTATGAAGGACATCTTGAACTTTGGGATTTAACGGAAAACAAGCAAGAATTAATCGGAAAATTTGCACCTGCATACAATCGCTGTGTGATCTTTGAAACCAACGAAATTAGCTTTCATGGTCACCCAAAACCCCTGAATGCGCCTAATGGTATAAACAGAAAATCTATTGCAACTTATTATTATACCGAAACAAGACCGGAAAATGAGATAGCAGAAAACCACAATACCATCTATGTAAACACAGAAGGTTTAAACGGATCTGTAAAAAGACTTTCTTCAGGTGTGAAGGCTTTTTTAGAGCGAATAAATAAAGGTTAAACCAAGGCCTTCTTCAACCATTTGGAGGTTTCGTCCAGGTCTTCTATGTAACTCATGTGACCGCTATGTTTAATCACATGCAACTGCACAAATTCTGATATTTCGGAAAGGTAAATGCATTCGTCAAGGCTTATTCTCGGATCTTTTTGTCCAGCGATAATATGAACTGGATATGGCGGAAATTTCAATAGCAATTCCCTATTTGGCCTGATCCGCATTCCTTCAATAGCCGCGATAATTCCTTGTGGTGAAGTTTTTAATGCCTCTTCTTTCACCCAATTGATCTGATCCCTGAACCGTGTTCTATTCACTGGTCTAAAAAGCAATGGAATGGAACGTCTTACGAAGCTTTTATAATTCGATTTCACCAATTCAATAGCACGTAATCGATCCGCCTTTTTATCCTCCGTATCTGCTAAAGCGGTGCTTTGCAGCAATACCAACGAGCGCACATTATCTGGAAATTGCTCGGCAAAAGCAAGTGCTACATAGCCACCCATGGAATGGCCTACGAGCCCGATTCGCCTTAAACCAAGGTGGCTCACCACAGCTTGCACCGCTTCGGCCATTTCTTCCATAGTGTGCACATAACCAATTGAATCTGATTGACCATGACCGGGTAAGTCAATGGTAATAACACGATGCCTTTTTTCGAGCGCTGGCACAATTTCTTTCCACATCCAGCTGCCTTCTAAAAAACCATGAAGCAGGACAACCGCGCTGCCGCTGCCCTGCTCTTCATAGTGAATATTTACTTGCTTAAATTCTACTTTAGGCATTCATCAAATCTTCTATCTCTTCTGCTTCAATTGGAATATTGCCCATCAAATTAACGTGGCCGTTGCGTGTAATAACGTAATCATCTTCTAAGCGAATTCCAAGTTCTTCTTCTAAAATGTAAATACCTGGTTCTACGGTAAATACAGCACCTTCAGGTATTGGTTCGCTCCAAGTACCATAGTCATGCGTATCTAAACCAATGTAGTGCGAAGTACCGTGCATGAAATACTTTTTGTACGCTGGCCAATCAGGATTTTGATTCTTAATATCATCCATGGTAATCAATCCTAGATCAACCAATTCTTTTTCCATCAAGTGACCTACTTCTACATGGTAATCTTTCAAAGTAACACCTGGTTTTAAAATTTCGATGGCAGCGTTTTTTACCCTTAACACAGAATTATAAACGTCTTTCTGGCGCTGGGTAAAACGACCATTTACAGGCACACATCGCGTTAAATCTGAACTATAATTGGCGTATTCTGCTCCAAAGTCCATCAGTATCACGTCACCGTCTTTACATTCTTGGTTGTTTTCAATATAATGCAACACACAAGCGTTGCGGCCCGAACCTATGATGGGTGTGTAAGCAAATCCTTGCGAGCGATTTCTAAGAAATTCATGCATCAACTCTGCTTCAATCTCATACTCCATCACACCTGGCTTGATGAATGGCAATATTCTACGAACGCCTTTTTCAGTGATATTACACGCCTGTTGCATCAAGTCAATTTCTATTTGGTGCTTTACCGCTCGTAATTCGTGCAAGATTGGATTGCTTCTCAAATATTGATGTGCTGGATACTTTTTCATACACCAATCAATCCAGCGGTCTTCGCGTGTTTGCGCCTCAGTATTGGCACGCAAATGTTCGTTTTTATTGATGTAAACACTTTCGGCCTCAGCCATTAAATTATTGAAAATGGTGTGAAATTGAGGTAACCAATACACAGTTTTAATACCTGAAGTATCAAAAGCAGCATCCTTGGTCAGTTTCTCACCTTCCCAAATGGCGATGTGCTCATTGGTTTCTTTTAAGAACAGGATTTCGCGGTGCTTTTCATCGGCCGCGTCTGGAAAAAGCAATAAAATACTTTCTTCTTGATCTACTCCACTAAGCCAGAAAATATCGCGGTGTTGTTTGAAAGGAGTGGTACTATCGGCTCCGGTTGTTACAATATCGTTTGAATTAAAAACAGCCAGCGATTTACTTTTCATTCGCTCAGCAAAGTTCTTGCGGTTGTGTATGAAAAGTTCTTTGTCGATTAAATGGTATTTCATGTCATTACTATTTTGGAAAGCAGTGAATTTGGCCCAGTGCTCATGTTATCTTTTCAGGCATTGCAAAGCAATAACTTTAAGGATGTTTTGCAAGGAAATTTGCCGTTAAAGTGTTCTAATTAACCAAGCTTGCAATGATTTTTAAATAGCAAGACTCGACTATATCGAAAGAGCGAAAATCTTTAGCAAACTGAACGCATTGATTTGAAGAGCGGTCTGATTTTCTCAAAACCTCTACTTTATCAAAAACAGCGCGATCTATGTTATCGAAATCCTCTACCACGACTCCCAAATTCTGATTTCTCGTAATTTCTGAATCATCTCCGATACCGTCTGGCATCACGATTGGCAATCCATTTGCCCAAAACTCAGCATTCTTGATTGGCGAAATAGCCTTTTTAGAAGGTGTGGGCCTATGTAATGAAAAGGCGAAATCTGCCGCGGATAAAAAAGCTGGAACTTGGTACTGAGAAACAAAGTCAAGTGAGAATTCATTTTCGGAGAAACCGCTAGCTGCGAGCTTTTCTCGCCAAATGTTTTTATCTGGGGACAAGATTAAAAGATGAAACTTGCCATTGTAAAAACTTCGCGCACTTTTAAAAAGCTGAAGTGCTTCTTGGTCAAGATAAATACCACCTATTTTACCTGTGTAAATTCCGACAACGGTGTCTGGCCTTATCCCAAGTTTTTCCCTCACTTTTTGTCGATTTTCATCTTTGTATGCAAATACAGATGGATTCACGCAGCAAGGCATAATCATAAGTTTATCTTGATCCAAACGCTCTGTCCTCAGCAACTCTTCTGTGTAAATATTGGTTAGAGGAAGAATAAATCTTGCCTGTTTCTTTTCCTGCCGTTCGGCTCTTTGAAGCAACTTGTACTTCAAACTATTTGGTTTCCAAACACCATCTTCAAGCATATAGTCAGCATGAGGCTCAAAAGACTCAATACTCAGCGGAATGCTCATTTGATTTGAAACATTCAATACCAGCCTCGCGGCCATAACACCGCGAGCCATAATAATATGGATTGAACTTTTGGCATGCAATGCTTTTATATGCACCTCTAAACGACTTTTATCAAATGCCTTTCGCAACACATTTGCAGAAGAAACTATTTGGAAATGCTTCAGCTTATCCAATTCAAATTCAGCACTTGAACCTTGCCGTTCAATCGTAAAAAAATAGATTTGATCAACATTTTTGTTATTCGACAAAATGCGCAAATGCGGCAAAACCGTGGCTTGTGTTAAGCCTTCGTTTATACCCCAATAAGAAACAAAACAGATGTTTAAGCCCATTTGATTTTCAATGCCATTTTGATTGCCAAAAATGGCTTTAAATCTTTTAATAAGCTTTTGAAACTAACCATAGCTGCGCGTGATTTGTACAAATCAATGAGACAGGCGTCTACCCCACCTAAAAATTTTAAGGCTTTAGCTATTTCATAATATCCATTTGCAAGCTTTGGTACATTAGCCATTGCGCTAGCCGCATGTCTGCGGTAGTACAGTATGGTTTCTGATGTGAACGCATACTTGCCCGAGCTGCAGATAGAAGCATAAAACAACAATTCTTCGCCATGGGTAAGACCTTCTAAAAAACGATAAGACTTACCTTCTACCTTTCTGATCATCCAGGTGTTTCCTTTAAAAACCTTACCCGAAAGGGAAAGCAATTCCTGAAAAGGATTTCCTTCAAAGGCGGGCATATACGTTTCAATCTGATGCTCAATTGTATTGATGAACGAAATCACTTTTCCGTCTACAAACTCAATTTCTGGATCAGTTTGAAAAACAGCTAATCGCGCACTCAAACTGTTTTCAGATAAAAGATCGTCACCATCTAAAAAACAGAAATAATCGCCTTGCATCGCCTCAAGCCCTTTGTTTCTTCCAGCTGAAACTCCCAAATTCTCAGAAAGCGTTATGACCTTAACCCTAGTATCAACAACCGTTGAGAGTACTTGCTGTGTATAATCTGTAGAGCTGTTGTCTACAACAATCCACTCCCAATCTTCATAGGATTGAGAGTTTACTGATTTATAAACCTCTTCTAAATATTGGGCATTGTTATGAGTGGCTGTGATGATGGATACCTTCATAGTACTCATAGCATTGCTTGGGCCAAACCTATGCCCGTTTGACCAAACCCATTTCCGTTATAAAACATCATCAATTTATCATCGGCAATGAATAAATTTGGATAAGCTTGCATCTGATTTTCCCATGCTGCAAATGACTCGCGCTCCCAAATGTTATTGGGTTGTTTAACCCAAGTTAAACCATCTTGGCTCTCAGCAAATCGCAGATGATAAGAATGATCTGGGTTCTGTCTATAATCACGAGTATTTCGCAATGAATACATCATGATGTACTTATCCTGAAACTTTATGACACTTGCACCTGCGATTGCTTCATTTTCAGAATCGTAATCGATACAAATTTGTCCTTCTCTCACCCAATCTATTCCGTTCTTTGACTCCGCGTATCGAACTAAATAATTTGCTTCAGGTTTTCCATCTATCATTTGCCAACCTGTGCATGACAAATACCACATTCGCCATATATTGCCCTCTTTCATGACCGAGTTTGTACCATTAAAATAAGGCTCTTTATAGGTTCTTTCTATGATAGGTCCTTCAGAAATTTTTTCAAAAAAACCAGTCCCCTTTTGCTTTATGGCTAGGCCAATAGAATTATGATAAGGCACAGTATTTCTGACATTCCATCCAATATAATAGAGATATGTATCTCCATCTACATCTACCACTGATGACGGCATTACGCCCATATCATCAAAAGCACCTAGCTTGCCTGGCACAATTACTGGTTGTTGCTCGAAATATGGATTAGGGTTTTGAAGTGATTGAAACCTTAATAAACCACCAAACGCAACATTTTCTTTGTTTCTAGTAGAGAAGAACAACTCAAACTCACCAGATGACAAGCGATGTATTATTGGTAGCTGCATATGTGTCTTCCCAAAAGAATGAACTTTTGGCAGCGAAAACAGCCTGCCTTGTCTCTGCCAACGAATCACAGTTTTATCTCCTTTGAACTTTTACTAATTTTTTTTGCAGGATTACCAACATAAACGCCCCATTCCTCCGTATCCGTCAGCAGATTTGCACCCATTGACAGTACGGTTCCTTTTGAAATATTAGCCCCGTCTCGTATAGTGGAATTGACTCCAAAAAAACAATGTGATTGAACTTTACAATGCCCAGACATCACCACATGACTAGTGAAAAAGCAATGATCACCAATAAATCCATGATGTCCTATGTGATTACCACTCCAAAGCACCACATTATTTCCAATGCTGGTAAAAGGTTGCAGGGTGTTGTCTTCGAGAATGAAGCAATTATCTCCAATTTCATTATTGAAAACTGTTGCCTTTGAACTCACATAGCTGATGAGAGAATATCCTTTTTCTTTAATTAGGTTATAAACTTGCTCGCGATTGTGATTAATGTTGGTGGCGGTCATTGGCGCAAAAAAAGCATATTCTTCTGGTGGATATTTCGTTTCAATATCTTCAAAGTCTATCACTGGCAAATCATGAAAAGTATCAAGACTTCTAAACTGCCGATTAACAGAGAAAGCCACCACCTCATGCACCGAGTCATTTGTTAAATAATAATGAGCCAGCTCTGCTAAATCGCGAATCCCAAAAATTACAACTTTCATAAGGTGCTTTGTTTGTAGATGTATACTGAATATTCAAAGAGGCCATAATCTCTTCTAACTATAAAATGCTTGGAAACATTTTTATGTAAAAAATCAGCCATAGTATCTAAAGGCAAGTGAAACAAATCTTCGCGTTGCCAATCAACTTGAGATGACATTACATTAAACACCAAACCTTGATTGCAAATTTCGAATGCTTTTAGCAGTAAACTTTTCCAAAAAGCAAGCATTTCATCGAAGGATAGCTCGAGTTTTTCAGTGAAAACGCCATTCATCACGACATAATCAAATTTTTGATCAAAAGAATCTGTTAAAAGATCAACACAATGCCAGGTCAAACTCGGAAATTTCGATTGACAGTGTTTGATAAATGTGTTAGAAATATCGAGGCCTTCGTAATGTACTTTTTGCTCTAATCTTTTTGCTTTCAGGTATTCATAGAAATGTCCTGCTCCGCAACCAACGTCTAAAATAGTAGGTTTCTCTTCAAGATTCAAAACTACTCCTAGCATAGTATTATATCTCTTTTGAGCGTCTTCTTGATTTGGCCAATCTACACCTTTTGATGTATCGCCATAAGCCTCAAAACATTTATCGTAATGCTGAAAAATAGTGCGGTATTTAGTGTCTTCCATTATTCCTGGTAATTTCGGTTAGATACCAATTTGCTTTGCATTAATCCTTTCAAAACCGAGGCTTTATCAAAATGAAACAAATAGTGAAGTATAGATAAATGGATCGGATGATTAGGAAACAGTTCACCAATAGCATTTTGGTCCATTTTAATGAAATTAAGTTGAAGGTCAGCATTTTGAAATGCAAATTCATCATACAATTCTTTTCCCCCGATGGCGTTGGTGTATTTAGTTGCACCAAGCAATTGACAAATGCTGAGTATTTTATCTTGACCTGTGCCTGTTCTAGCGTAATCTATTGAAGAACTAAAACTCGTAGCGGTATTAATATCTAGATATTTCAAAACGTTTATTATGCTTTGGCTTGCCATTTCTGAAAGGCTATCTTTACTCAATACTTCTTCCAAAAGCATTAAAATCTCCTTGTAATTTAATGACTTTGAATAGTTTGATTCAATAGTTCTCAAAAATTTAGTTTTCCAATCTGGAAATATTTCTGAGACATAAACGTCTTTTATCAAGTCATTTTGACTCACTTTTTTCAATGGTAGAGTAAATCTATGAGGTTCCTTATTGACTAAAATCTGGTTTCTATGAATGAATCCTTTTTTTATGAAGTTAACATCATCAAAAAAAACAAACTTTTCTACCGAAGCCGCCAACTGAAAATATCCCAAGTATGGAAAAAAGTACGGCTGCATTACCGCAATGTTCATTTTTCTGTGAATTTGTTGATCGTGTCAATAATGTAAGATTGCTCATCGGCCTTTAATGCTGCGTAATGTGGTATACATAGCACCTTGCTGGCTAAATCTTCTGCAACTGGGCAGTGAGAAGGTTTGAATTGTCCTAACGTATTCAAAGCAGGATAAAAATATCTTCTTGACATAATTCCTTCTTCAAGCAAGTATTCTTTTAATGCTTCTTTCTTAGCTGAATCATCAAATAAAAGTGGGAAATAGCAGTAATTCCAATCTAATTCCACAGGAATTTTTAATGGCACATAACCATTAAAAGTTAGAGAACTAACATATAAATCAAAAATCCTTTTTCGATTTGTAAGACTTTCTTGTATCTGATCTAGTTGAGCTAAACCAAATGCAGCGTGTACTTCGCTGTTCTTCGCATTGATTCCTTCTGTCAAATATTGATCTCCTCGATGACCAAAAGATCTGAGGTTAAAAAGTCGTTCTCTTAATTCAGGTCTATTAGTAACAATAGCACCTCCTTCCACTGTGTGAAATACTTTGGTAGCATGAAAGCTAAAGCTTGCCAAATCACCGTATGAGCTCACCGACTTTCCTTTGTAAGTAACACCAAATGCATGAGCTGCATCAAGAATCAATGGTATATTATACTTGGCAGCCAAACTAACATAATCCTCTAAAGGACCTACTAAACCATATACCTGAGTGATTAGTAACGCTGATGTATTTTGATCTATCAGAGATTCAATTTTACTAGGGCAAGGAAAAAAAGAATTATCCAATAAATCTGCAAAACGTACATCTAAACCCAACCAATGAGCCGCATTGGCAGTGGCAACATATGAATAAGGAGTTGTAATGATATTTCCCTTTGCATTTATACTCTTTAGAGCAAGCTCTAAGCTGACCGTACCATTTGAGGTAAAAAGTACATGATTCACATCTAATATTTTTGCTAAATGAGATTCCAGCTCCTGTACCAGTGGACCATTATTCGTATAATAACCAGTTTCTAAAATTTGAGCCAAATAAGTATTGATTTTTATTTGGTTAGGCTTTGCTGGCTTTACGAGTTCGATCATTTATTAATAACAGATTTAAGATAAGGCCAAAAATAGACTTATAATGATGTGCAATTTTTAGGCTTTCGAGAGAAATGCATCAAATCGTAGTAAAAAGCCATTTGATAAACGCATACTTCAAGGTTCTGTAGTTATATAACTTGAATGGGTTCGCCTTAATTGCTATAAAAAGTTTCGAACACTTTGTAACATCTCGGCTCTGCGCTCTAATCCTCAACAAACGCAATTATCTTAACTCTCTCATCAACAAACTTTGAAAGCACTTGCTGCGTATGATCGGTAGATCCGTTGTCTACAACAATCCACTCCTATTGATGTGTTGTTTGCTGCAAAACCGTTTTAGCAGTTTCTGCAAGCACAGATGCGTTATTAAAAGTGGCAGTTATAATTGAAACCATACAAATGGAAAACATCAAAATAAGGGCATATTTGCATATGAAATTGATCGCAAAGGCATTGATTCTGGTTTTGATTACCATTTTTGGATCTAACCAAAACATCTACTCACAATGCACTGCACCATTTTCAAATATTCCTGATTCAATTTGCTCAAATGAAGTTTTTATAGCCCAAGCAAGCAATCCTTTTTTAACAAAAAGTGAGTGGAAATTTAGTTTGCCAGACATTGATAATCTTAGCTCGATCAATAACCTCGGAAACCTTGGAAACTCGCTATCTAATTCATCTAGGATAAACATCCTTAAAGTAGACAGCAATTTTTATGGGTTTGTAAAAAAAAACAATGCTTCTCAGGTTTATCGTTATGAATTCGGCACTTCTCTAAGCAACATACCAACTGTCGTTGCGCTCACAATTCCTAGTTTCTCTGGCAATACATCTATTTCTGATGATGACATTGATATTATTAAACATGGCAGCAATTGGTACGGCTACACACCAATAAGAACGGGAAGTGCTATTTTGAGATACAACTTCGGCAACAGCATAACCAATGATACTGTAACCGTCACTAATCTTGGCAATCTGAACAGTCAAATTTCATTACCGTATGCACTTGATGTTGAAATTTTTCAAGATTCTATTTATTTATTCGTAGCAAGTTGGAGTAATAGTACTGCAATCGTGTATAACATGGGCACTAGCCCCGAAGCAAGCACAGCGCAATGGTTTAAGGCAATTAATTTATCGAGTACATCACCAAGTATCTCGAACACTTCTTGCATTGAAGGCTACATGAGCTGCAATCAAAAAATCATTTTTACAGGAGGTTATAGTAGCGATAATATCGTTCGACTAAATTTTAATGGAAACTTCAATAATGCTCCAGTCATTGATCAAATTAACTCACAAGCCATTGTGCAGCCCACTTGCGCTAGATTAAAACTTGACAAAGGTTTTCCTGAGTTATTCATAAACCCCAGAAGTAGTACTTCTTCGCTGTCGATTCTCGAATTTAAAGACAGCATCACTCAAACTAGCGGTATTACTCAAAAGAATTTTAATCAATCGGCATCTACCTTAAATGGCTTAGGCTTAGATTTAAGTTATTCAAATGAGGGCCTTTTTCTATTTTTCACGACAAGTGCGAGTAATTTGATAAGGCATTTAAAGCCATATGACAGTAACACTTACAACGAATCTTCGACAGAGTCTACATGTAATCTAACCATTACTAACGATGGTTGGAATCGATACTCATTCTATGGCGAAGATTCGCTTCGTAATAAATATTATTTCACCGATTCTGTATACTTGAACCAAAGTCCAACTGTAACATCATCTATTTCAAATTTATGCTTGGGCGATACTGTGCTTTTGCAAGCAACGGATTCTAGTTTTTTGAGCGGAGTATTTTGGGAATGGAAGATAGATCCAGAAAATTTATCATTATTATCTCAAGACACTTCTTTAATTTTCAGCACTGCTGGACATAAAACAATAAAAGTATACGCTCAACTATTCAATTGCATCGACTCTAATTTGAGTTCGGTTTACGTTAACCCTTTACCAACGGCTTCTTTTAGTGTTGATACGGCTTGCCAAGGTGAAATTTTAACCTTAGTAAATTCAAGTGCTCTTGATACCATAGACAGCATCGCAACTTTTACTTGGCTTTTTGAAAGTGACACCATATTCGGTGCTAATCCTATTTATGGGTTTAATGAAGATAGCACTAAGAACATTTTATTGAACATTGTCACTTCAAATGGTTGCTCAGCAAACTACTTAGATTCCGTTTTCATAAAAACTGCCCCAATAGCATCTTTCAAATTAGACAGCACATGTTTAGGAGAGAACACTCAATTTATCAATCAATCAGGTAACAGCGGAAATTATACCAGTTTTTGGGAATTTGGTGATGGACAAACATCCACGCAGTTTGAACCGACACATGTTTATTTAGATACCGGCTCATACATAGTGAACCTTACAACACTGAGCATTAATGGTTGTGATGATTCAACTTACTTAGAAATCATGATCAGTGAAGCACCAGAAGTGGACTTTGTGTTATCGGCCTCTCCGGTTTGTCAAAACAATGAGTTTGAATTGAACGATTTTAGCATAAGTAGTCATCCGATAAGTAATCGATTTTTAGTTTTGAGCGGAGACACACAACCCGACATAAGCATTCCATTTTCTATCGCCTTGACGGGAAACAATCAAGCTAAATACATAGTAGTTTCAGGAACCAATTGCATATCAGATAGCTCATTCAATTTATTTGTGAATGCTCAACCGCAAATCACCTATTCTTTTGATCAATTATGTCAAGAGCAATTAAGTCATTTTAGTGCCGAAGTAGATTTGTTAGACAATCAAACCCCTATAAATTTTGCTTGGAATTTTTCAGATAATTCTAACTACTACGATAGCAATTTCACAAAAGAAACAAATGCATCAGGGTTGTTAAGCTTTGAGCTAACTGTTTCTACTGATTCGGGCTGCACCGCCTCTATTACTGATACGCTCACTGTCTTGCAGGCACCAACCTTAGATATAAATTTCAAGATGCCATATTGCAGTGATGTTATCCTAGAAAACATCACAGAATTTTCGGTTGACAGCAATGATTTGCCCAATGTAATACTTTGGCAAATTGCAGAAAGTAATGGCCAAACATCTTCTTCAACATCTGGAATAGACATTCAGATTTCAAGTGCTGGCATTACCAATATATATGCGGAGTTAAGCACTACAAATAATTGTATAGTAAGAGACACTTTGCAATTTGAAGTATATCAAAGTCCTGATCTTAAGCTTAACTCTGATACCATTTGTGAGCAATCTTTGATTAATCTTTCGTCTAATTATTCTGGCAACAACTACGAATATTTATGGCAGTTTAAGGACGGATCTTCCAATTCAAATGCTACGTTGCAGTACTTGTTTCAATCTGCAGGAACAGAAAATATCATATTAGAATTGAAGGAAAAAATCTCAGGCTGTAAAGCCATAGATACTGCCTTCTACTATGTTGCACAAGCAATAAACGCTAGTATTTCGAACGAATATTTGTGTGATAATTCAATCAATATTTTAGATGCCGAAATCCTTATGGATTCGTTAGACGCTATACAATCAAATATTTGGCGGGCTAATGGAACCATCTTCAGCAACACCATTCCAGCAACATATTTACCTGAATCGGAAGAGATTAATTTGTCCTTACAAATCACTTCGAATTTTAACTGTAGCAGCATCGTTTCTAAAACGCTAAATGTTCCGAGTCCTCCGATCTCAGATTTTAACTTGTCAGCAACGTTTGGTGAGATCCCATTCAATCTGACAGCTGAATCTAATAGCCCATCTTTTGCCCATTATTGGCTTTTAGATTCGGATACGATTGGAGACGACAATGTAATTAATTACACCATAAACAATTCAGGCAATTACTCGCTTAACCTGCTAGTAATAGACTCTTTAGGATGCAGCTCAACCCAATCAAAAAATGTTTCTGCATTTGAAGGCTTCACAGATGTGGGCATTAAAAATATTGAATACAACAGTGCTTCTGGAGCTATAAAATCTTTGCTAATTAACTATGGTATTAACCCTGTTTATGGTTTTGATATTGCATATAGTTTTTTAAACGGCAGTCAGATTATTGAATACCGTGAAGACACGCTTGTATCGGGTGCATTTTTAGAAATTTTTTCTCAAAATAGTATCACCACAATAAATGAAAATTACACCCTTTGTGCAGAGATTGTTGCTATAAACTCACTAGAAGATCAAAACATCTCTAACAATAAGTTTTGCATCAACGCTGACGAATCTTTCCATGTTTTTCCAAATCCGGCTTTTAATTGGATTAAGATTCCGCTTTATTCAGAAAATAACGATACTTATACCCTTACCATCTACAATGATAAAGGCCAACTCATCCACTCAGAATTTGTGAGTGTGACAGAAGGATATCAAGAAATCTATTACGAGATAGAATACCTGAGCGTGGGAATTTACATGTTAGCATTAAAAAATGAATTGAGCGCATTTCAAAGCAAACTCGTAAAACGCTAGCCTCTTCTTACCCACTCATAATAAGCGGAAAGGCCATCTTTTAGTTCTATTTTTGATTCAAAACCTAGGTTGGTAATGTGTGACACATCGGCTCGCCATCTCAGCGGATCTCCAATTCTAGAACAGCCAGAAAATCGAATGGTCAATTTTGGATCGATGTAAAAAGCTGCCAATTGAGCTACTTCTTTGATAAAGCTTTCCTTGCCAGAAGCTGCATTAATTGATTGACCATCAAACTCAGCTTTGTCAAAACATAAATAAATGAGATCTACTAAATCGTAAACATGGATATAATCTCTGCTTTCTTCACCTGATCCAAAAAGCTCAATTTCTTTAAAATTATTTGAGCGGGCTTTGGAAAAAATATCCCAAAAAAGTAGCTTTTTTTGTCCATTGCCATAACAGGAAAACACTCTTAAACTTAAGGTTTTCAGTGATTTTTTCTCCGCGAATTCCTGAAGAAGCCGTTCTGCCTCAAGTTTATGAACTCCGTATGGAGAAATAGGATTAAGATCAGAATATTCAAAAATCGGCAACGTTTTGGGTGAGCCATATACAGCTGCACTTGAGAGATTAATAAACCTAGTGTGAGTCGATTTCTCAGCGATTGCGTTTAACATTAATTCTACATTGCTCAAGTTGAGCGCTCTGTCCTGATCCGGATTTTCAAAAGATGCAGAAACATTGGCTGCACCGCTAGCGTTGACGCAAAAATCGGGCTGAACAGAACTAAAAATCTTCTCAAAATCAGGATTTTTTTGATCAATCTTAAAATGTTTCTGACCATTTCCTATTACATCAGCCGTGTAAATATCAAGCCCAACAAGACGAGAAACAACGTTGGTTCCTATAAAACCATAATTTCCTATTACCAGTAACTTCTTCAATTTTCTTTTCTTAGGATATAGGTGCGCAATCTACCAGGTATATTCTCTTCAAGATAAATATCTCTTTTGAGCAAACCATATAAAGCAAAAGTCAGCTCATTAAAAACTCTGGTTTCTACTAATGATCCGAAAAACTTCCTTTTAGCATTTTTGAATGCTTCTGGCAACAATCTGAGCTGTGTTTTAGATAGCGGAGAATAGTTGATTACAGACTCAAAATGGCGCAATTTTAGGTCGACT
>CAZWXC010000012.1:0-15873 GCA_964637935.1 uncultured Flavobacteriales bacterium
TTTCTAATCCAACGCAACTAAAATCGGTCATTGATTCAAATGCCGAACTTTTCGAAAACATTGATGTGCTGATCAATAATGCAGGAATAAGCCAGCGTGCACTCACTTGGGAAGCAAGCCACGAAAGCGAACGCCAAATTATGGAAACTAATTTTTTTGGTCCTGTGGTGCTCACCAAAGCTGTGCTTCCTGGCATGATGAAACGCAACGCTGGACAAATAATAAATATGAGTTCGCCTGCGGGCAAATTTGGTTTTCCGCTTAGGTCGAGTTATTCGGCTTCGAAGCACGCAATTCATGGTTATTTTGATACGCTCAGGGCAGAATTGCATGGAAAAAACATCAAAGTGCTTTTGGCTTGCCCAGGCAGGGTAGACACCAATATGTCTATCAATGCCGTTACAAGCGATGGATCGAAAAATGGTCGAAAAGAAACGCGCCTTGCAGGTGGTTTATCGGCTGATGATGCAGCAAAAATCATCTTGAAAGCTGCTAGAAAAGGAAAAGCAGAACTCTATATCGGAAAAGAACAAATTTTAATTTATTTGAACCGCTATTTGCCAAGTGCTTTTAGAGCAGTTGTGAGCAAGTTCAACCCAAAATAATTACTGAAAATGATCAACGGAATTCAACAAGTGGGCGTAGGAACCACCGATGTGCATAAATCTTGGAAATGGTATCGTCAAAATTTTGGTTTTGATGTAGCCGCATTTGACGAAGCTGCTCCAGCACCATTGATGACGCAGTATACCGGTGGCGAAGTGCATTCGCGCCATGCTTTGTTTGCAGTGAACCTAAACGGTGGTGGCGGAATGGAAATTTGGCAATTTACTAGCCGAAGATCGGGCGATCAGCATCCATTTTCATTGAACAAACAAGGCTTGTTGGTGACCAAAATAAAGGTGGAAGATGCGCACAAAGGCCACGCTCAAATTGATGCTAAGTTGACCAATCCGGTAGAAAAAGATCCTACAGGTAAAAATGCTTTTTCCTTGGTTGACCCTTTCGGAAATCCGTATATCGTTTCAGAATCAAATTATTGGTTCAGACACAAAAACAGCATTTTCGGTGGTATTGAAGGCATCGTGATCGGGGTGACAGACATTGACAAGGCCAAAGAATTTTACGGAAAAGTGCTCGGCATTGACAAAGTGATTTATGACGAAACCCGTGTTTTTGATGATTTAAAACACTTAAAAGATGGTGGCGAAACTTACCGCAGAATGCGCATAGAACCAAGCAACCGACACACAGGTGCGTTTTCTGAAGTGTTTGGTGATTTTCATATCGAACTACTCGAAGTAAAATCAGCAGAAAAAGGCAAGCACAACATGGATGGCCGTTTTTGGGGTGATCAAGGATTTATTCATTTGTGTTTTGACGTGAATGAAATGGATCAGATCAAAAAGCGCGCACAGCAGCTGAATCATCCATTTACGGTAGACAGTGGCGACTCATTCAGCATGGGCGAAGCAGCAGGACGATTTGCTTATGTGGAAGATCCAGATGGCACGTTGATCGAGTTGGTAGAAGCAGATAAAATCACCGTTGCCAAAAAACTTGGATGGAAACTCACCCTATCTCCAGCTCAGAAGAAAAAGCCTTTGCCAAGATTACTTTTCTGGTTCATGGGTTTGAATAGGAAGAAGGATTAGGGGTAGTAAGTAGTTTTAGTTATAACAGTGAAAAATAGTAAAACGTAGATTTGTAAGATGAGTGTGCGAATGAATATTAGTAATGATATACTTACTTGGGCAATAGCTCGAGCTGGGTATGAATTGCCCGTATTCACTGAAAAGTTTCCACCAATTGAAAAATGGTTAAATGGGGATAAACAACCGACTGTAAAACAACTTGAGGCCTTTGCTAAAAAGGTGCATTTACCATTTGGCTATTTGTTTTTGCAAAACCCTCCAGAAGAGAGACTACCGATTCCTTTTTTCAGAAGCAATGGCGCGCCTGTGGAGAAGGTGAGTGTAAATGTATACGATACTATTCTCTTAATGCAGCAGCGGCAAGACTGGTTACGAGATTATTTAATAGAAAACGACTTTGAACCTTTAGATTACGTTGGTCGATTTAGGAACAGTGCTGATATTAACGCAATTGTAAAAGACATTAGAAGAGTGCTGCAATTAGAGGAGCATTGGGCAAGTAGATTTAAAACTTGGACTGACGCACAAGCTCATTTAGTTGAAGCAATAGAAGACAAAGGAATTATTACTTCTTTTAATGGAGTAGTTGAAAACAATGGTCATCGCAAAATTGAAGTTGATGAATGTCGCGGTTTCGTTCTTGTTGATCCGATCGCACCTTTTATGTTCATCAATAACAGCGATTTCAAATCTGCACAAGTCTTTACAATTGTGCACGAATTAGCTCATATATGGACTGGACATAGTGCTGGGTTTGACTTTCGTAAATTGCAACCAGCCGATGATCCGATAGAAATATTATGTGATAAAGTTGCTGCTGAATTTCTAGTCCCTGAAAATGCTTTTAATGAAGCTTGGTTAAAGTATTCTGATACTAAGGGGATTGCTAGACATTTTAAAGTAAGTGAAATTGTAATTGCTCGAAGAGCTCTTGATACGGGTAAATGGAGTCGTACAAAGTTCTTTGAGTTTTATAATGCCTATAGTCACAGAGAATTTATTAAAAAGGATAATCAGACTTCTGGCGGTGATTTCTTCGCAACAGCAAGAAAACGACTCAGTATAACATTTGCAACCCACATCAATCAAGCAGTAAAAACGGGTCAACTTCTATATCGTGATGCCTGTAAGTTAACAAGTATGAAAGGCGATACTTATGAGAAATTCTTTGCTAAACATCTGTCCTGATGGCTACATATATTGTAGATAGTAATTTTTTCATTGATGCGCATCGTAGAACATATCCTATTGTTGTGTGGCATTTGAATAAAGAATATGAAAATAACATTACCGCCAAAAAAAGGAACTCCAAATACTAATCCTGAAATAGAATTTGACCAATTAGTTGTAATTGGAGCCAATGGTTCGGGGAAGACACGATTTGGCTCTCATATTGAAGAAAAATATTTAAGGAATGTTCACCGTATTTCTGCTCAAAAGTCTCTGAGCTTTCCAGCAGAAGTAAGCCCAAAATCTCGCGAAAGAGCTACCAATGAATTTCTATATGGTTACCATTATGATAATAACACCAATCTACAGCAGCAATTAAACGTTAAGAAGTCACACAGATGGGGCAGTAAAATAAGCACCTTTCTCTTAAATGATTATGATAAGCTACTAGTCCTGCTACATACAGAAGAATATGAAGAATCCTTAAGTTTTAAGGAAGGTCGAACCGCTAAACCAACAACAAAACTTGATGTTGTTCAAAGAATTTGGGAGACAGTTTTACCTCATAGAAAGCTATTGAAGAAAGCGGGTGTAATTGAAACCTATCCAACTGGTCAGGTAGGCAACAATTACAATGCAACCGAAATGAGTGATGGCGAAAGAGTCATTTTTTATCTAATTGGTGAAGTTGTATGTGCTCCTGAAAATTCAATAATAATTATTGACGAACCTGAGATGCATATCCATAAATCTTTGGTTAAAAATCTTTTCGACCTAATTGAAAACGAACGACAAGATTGTTCTTTTATTTATCTAACTCACGATATTGATTTTGCTTTTTCAAGGCAAAATGCAATTAAAGTATGGGCAAAATCTTATGAAGGTTCAAATGTGTGGGATTATGAATTGCTTGAAGATGAATCCCCTATTCCAGAACAGTTATATCTTGAAATACTCGGAAGTCGAAAACCAGTGATATTTTTAGAAGGTGATAATAGCAGCATTGATTATGAACTATACGAACAAATCTATTTCGACCATACTTTAAAACCTCTAGGAAGTTGTGAAAAAGTAATTCATTCCGTTAAGTCATTCAATGAACAAAACGGATTTCACCATATTGAATCGTTTGGAATAATAGATAGAGATAGGAGAATTCAAGATGATGTTATTAGGCTTAACTCGAAATCCATTTGGGTTTTAGATGTTGCAGAATCTGAGAATTTACTCTTATTGGAAGAAATTGTTAAATCAGTAGCGAAACATATGGGTAAAGACCCAAATGATGTTTTTAATCAAGTAAAAGACAACTTGATTCAGTTCTTCAACAGCCAACTAGAATCACAAATTTTACTGCACTTCAAAGAAACACTCAGAAAAAAATTTATTGAAGCTTCAAACTTTAATGAAAAAACAATTTCAAATGTGATTCCTGAAATTGACGCTTATTATTCAGGCATTGATAAGCAACAAATTTTTGATGATATCAAATCTGAATTTGAAAATATAGTGAACTCTAATGATTATGATGGTGTACTTAGAGTCTTTAACCTTAAGAACGCTATGATTCCAAATTCTAAAGTTTGCGAACTGACTGATGTGAAAAACAAGACAGGGTATTTAAAACTTGTTATCACCCTTTTGAAAAGGAAAGATGCTGAGAGCCTTTTAATATCAAAAGCAATTGACGACAAAATACTTAAAAACGCCACACAACAAGGTGTATAGTGCATACCCTGCGAGATACGCACCATACACAGAACGATATCGCTACCAGCTTTTGGAATAAGGTTTCTCTTCTGGCCAAGACCGGAAAAATCATCAGTATCGATAAAGTAAAAGATGAAATTTATAACAAAAATGATTCATTAGAAGATTGGTGTCGGTCTAATCTTCCAGATAATTTTTTTAAGGATTCAGCTGAAGTTATGGCTGAATACGGTTCTGTTGTGGCGTGGGCAATGTCGATGAATCATCATTATTTGCCAAACGCGTTGAATGAATTCATGGATGTCGATGAAGCTGATGCATTTCTGATTGCCTATACTCTGGCTGATTCATCTAATCGAATACTTGTTACTCAAGAGGTAAGTGCTCCACAAAGAAAGAACAAGATTAAAATGCCCGATTGTTGTGATTCACTTGGTGTGATTCATACTTCAACTATTGAAATGTTTCGACAACTGGGAGAAACTTTCTAATCAAGCAAAGTCAGCTTAAGTTCATCAACCCCTTCACCTCATCATACAGCTTCTGGAAATCTGCTTTGCGCTTGATGTTTTTCCAGTTGTAAAGACTGAAAACGTATTCGTCTATAAGCGCAATACCAATGAGCGAAAGCAGCACCATCACTGCCGGAATCCAGATGCCGCCAAGGCCAAAAATGCTAAGGCTGATGATGAGCGCAATGATGGTTTGTAGTAACAAGAAAATGCCGTTTCCAAACACGGTAATGGTATCGTGAAAAATGATGCCTTTGATTTTGTTTTTCAAAACCCACTGCACTGCAAAGTGAGGAAAGGCATGTAAAAGGCCAATCAAAAAGAAAATTGGACTCAAAATAATGGCTTGCACCAAGTATACATCGCTGCCATATTTTGCCGTGAGCAAGCCTTCATGTTTGTGATTTAAGTCAAGCGATTTAGCTAAGGTTTTGAAGTCATTACTCAGCGCACTTTCGCCTTTTTCGTTCAATATTTCCACCAGCGCTTTTTCTTCATCAAAATAGCTTCTGTCGGCTAGGTTCCATTCTTTTCTGGTGTCGAGCCGGCCTAAGCGCAACGCTTCTAGCGCCTTTTCGGTCCAGCTATCATCGCGGTAGTTTTTTACTTCTATAAAGTTTTTGCGGATGGTTTCGGTAATGTCAGCTGTCAATTTTTCGTAAGCCTGATTCGCATTTTGATCATACAAAGCTTTGTATTCGCTGCATTTTATGGGCGTTCCAAAAAAGGTGGTCATCGAAGCTCTAAACTTTCTGTAATGCGTGTAGTTGCTAGCAGTAGGCACCACATAAATTTCTTCGCCACCGTGCTTAAAAAGGTAGTCGAGCGCCAATCGTGCAGTTCCCTTTTTTATCGGTTGCAGCGTTTTTTCTTGAATACAAATCCCTTCAGAAAAAATTAAAGTGTGCTCTTTTCTGTCAAAAGATTGGTAGCAAGCTTTAAAACTTTGTTCGTTTTTGCTCAATTGCGAATAGCCATCGCGAATGCGGTACACAGGCAACATCCAAATGAATCGGAAAAACTTATCGAGGTATTTATTCTCAAACACATCGCCACGCACCAGCACGTTTACCGCATGGTTCTGAAAAAAGGGTGCTGGCAAATAATCGATCACAGAATTTGGATGCGTGCTGGCATAAATCACCGGCACGTCCTTGGGAATAGGCGCATCATGAAGCACATAAAGCTTTCGAAACCAGCCGCTGGTAACATGTGTGAACCAAAATCTGAGGAATGTAAAAAACATGGTAGCAAATGTAGTTTTCTACTCAATCGCTAGAAAAGCTTAAAACGCATTTGCACCGACCGAAATAGTGATACTTTCAGCCAATGCAATCTATGCCCAAACTGAAATCAATAAATCCTTACAACCAAGAGTTGTTAGGTGATTTTCAAACCTTTAGTGCTGCTGAAGTAGATCAAATCATAAAAAATGCGCATACGGCTCATTACGCTTGGCGCGAAAAGCGGGTAAGCGAGCGCACCTTGCCGCTCATGCGTTTGGCCAAATTGCTGCGCGAATGCAAAGAAACTTGTGCAGAAACCATTTCCATGGAAATGGGAAAACCCATAAAAGAAGCACTGGCCGAAATAGAAAAATGCGCATGGCTTTGCGAGTATTATGCAGATAACAGCGAGGCATTTTTGAGTCCGAAAACCATAAAAACAGATGCCACAAAAAGCTTTGTAAACTATGAACCTTTAGGTGTGATTTATGGCATCATGCCTTGGAATTTTCCTTTTTGGCAGGTTTTCAGGTTTGCTGTGCCAGCGCTTATGGCAGGCAATGCAGTAGTGTTAAAACATGCGCCCAACGTAAGCCAATGCGCCATTGATATAGAAGCATTGTTTGCCGAGGCAGGCTTTCCAGCAAATGTGTTTTCTACCATCTTATTGACCAATGATTTTGCCAGCCAAGTGATCAAGCATCACCTGATCAGTGCAGTTTCGCTTACTGGTAGCGAAGGTGCCGGACGCGCTGTGGCGCGAGCAGCTGGCGCTGTGCTTAAGCCTACTTTGCTTGAATTGGGTGGTAGCAATGCGGTGATTGTGCTAAAAGATGCTGAACTTGATTTAGCAGTTCAAACGGGGTTTAACGCGCGGTTTTTAAACAGTGGTCAAAGCTGCATTGCGGGCAAGCGCTTCTTGATTGCCGAAGAATTGTATGATGCATACATAGGCAAGTTTCGCGTGAAGATTGAGAAGTTAAAACGCATGAATCCGCTAGACAAAACCTGCGATATTGGTCCGTTAGCGCGCGTTGATTTGGCTGAAAAGCTGGAGCAGCAAGTGAAAGATTCTGTTGCGCTTGGCGCTGAATTGGTGATTGGTGGCAAACGAGATGGCGCGTTTTACGAACCAACCATGCTCAAGGGCATGACTACTGAAATGCCTGTTTTCAATCAGGAGCTTTTTGGTCCAGTAGCGCCATTTATGCCCATCGAAAGTTTAGACCATGCGATAGAACTAAGCAATCAATCTCACTTTGGTTTGGGCGTGAGTATTTGCACTAGAAACCCGCAACAAGTGCTGGATAAAGTGCATTTGTTTGATGAAGGCGCGGTGTTTATAAACGAGTTGGTGAAAAGCGATCCTAGATTGCCTTTTGGCGGAATCAAAAACTCTGGTTATGGTCGCGAGTTGGCCGAAGATGGCATTAAAGCTTTTGTAAACGTGAAGACCGTTTACGTGAAGTAAACGCCTATTTCACAATGATCAAAGGCGTGGGTTTTGCGCCATCTACATGCAGAATGTAATGTCCTGCAGCCATGTTTTCCAGTGATAAAGGCGTAGATTTTTGGGTCAATGTTCCACTTGAAATAGTTGCGCCAAGCAAGTTTATAATCGTGAAATGGCTGGGTGAGTGCACGCCACTTATGGTAACATTCGCGGAAGCGGGATTTGGAAAAACCTTAATGTTTGGAAGCGTTTCAAGAGGCGAAATAGCCCAAGGATAATTGCCTTGACGTTCTAAGTATTTTAGTCCGCCTTCGGCTGTGCCGCAAATAATTTCGAAAACGCCATCGTTGTCTATGTCTTCTACCCAAGGCGCGAGTTTGCCAGCGTTCACACCAATAGAATCTACGCGCGTAAAAGCAGCATTTAAGTCGCTAGCAATGCGGTAAATCTCAATGTCTTTTTCATCGCTACCCACCATCAAGTATTTTCCTGGACCAAAGGCGTTTGGGTTATCTAGCACGCGAGGCACAGAAAAACCTGTGCAACAATAGTAGCTGATGTCAATTTTGCCAAAGCTATCGATGGTGGGCGAAGAGTTGAATAGGGCAGAAGAGGCAGTGCCAACATTTTCGAAATACGAAAGAATGCCCGTTCGTTCGCCAACAATCAAGTCGAGCAAACCATCATCATTAATATCGGCCAAAGTGGGCGCAGCATTTGAGCCTATGGTGTTGATGTCCATGTAGTTTGGCGTAGTGAAACTGAAAAGCGGTATTCCAGCCGTTCCGTTGTTTTTTACAAAGTGCAAAAAGCCATCGCCAGCACCAATGATCATGTCTAAATCGCCATCGTTATCCAAATCGCCAAGCGTGGGACTGATGGCTGTTAGATTGAAAAACGATAGGTTCGAAAAATTGTCGGTATCTAAATAAAACGATCCGTCAGCAGCTTGCAAATAGGCGTAAATTCTGCTTCTTTGAAACGTGTTTTCGGTGCGTTTATAATCCATCGCTATCAACATGTCTTTGCGCTGGTCGCCATTTATATCGATCATCACGGGCACGGTTGAAGAACCGATATCAAGCATATTGTCAAGCAAAAAGTTTTTGGTTTGGAGCACATAGTTTGGCGCACCAACAGATGTGTTTCTATAGTACCAAATGTGGCTGTTGTTTGCCGAGCTATCGATGCCGTTGTTTACCGATAACACCAAGTCTTTGATGCCATCGTGATCTACATCAATTTCATAACCAGCTACTAAATAGGGCATGTTTACTGGATTTGTTGCATTGGGAAATGCGTTGGTTTGCTGTGTTACATCAATATTTGCCGAGCCAGCGTCACCGCTATTTATAGCCCGCAAAAGTGTTTTGGTAGCAATGTCGCCTGTAATCAAGTCTTTGTCGCCATCAGCATCAAGATCTATGGCCAAAACTGTAGAACCAGGATGAATGCGACCAACCCGATCTTCCCATGGCGGAGGAGGATAAATGCCACGGCAACTCACGGCTTCAAACACTGCTTGATTTGCAGGTTCTTGCACATTGCCCCAGCATTGTGTTTCTACTTCAAACAATAAAGTATCGCAGCTGCCAATGGTTTCTATCGACAAGTTTTTATTGAATTCAATCGTGTTTTCAGAACCTACTGTTCCAAATGTCAAGAAGTCTAAATCGCCATCTCCGTCTACATCAGTAATGGCTGGTACATCGCCTGCAAGTACAAATGCGCTGGTATTTATAGCGCCATATTTTGTTTGAATTTTGCTGGCTTTCAGATTAAAGCTAAGCGGATTTGTACCTAGGTTTTCATACAGTCTAAAACCGCCCTGAAAAAAGGTAAACAAATCAGCATTTCCATCGCAATTGATATCGCGCAAAAGCGCAAAATCATGCAATCCTTGCGGAAAATAGCGCTCATATTCAGGTGCGTAGCTGTAGCTTGCACTCGCAGTTTCATAAATAAATGTGCGCACCGCATCATACTTTCTATCAAAAACAAAGAGGTCTAAAACACCATCTTGATTGAGATCTATTTCAGAAAATTGTGGATTGTCAAAGCCTCCTACAGTAGAGAATTTTAGTGGATTGTTGTCAGAAAACACAAGGGTGTTTCCTTCATGAAATCCAGATTGGGATTTTCCGCTTAAAGCGAACAGAAAAAGAAGAATGCTTAATGAAAACCTCATTGTTTGATGATACTGCTTCGGTAAATTGTGTCGTTCACTTTTACGGTCAATAGATACATACCTGCAGGAAAGCCTGATAACGAAAAGTTGGTGTTGAGCACGCCATTGCTGGTTGTGGCTGTTTTTTGCGAAAGCATTTTCCCACTCAAATCATACAAGTTTATTTCAGCTTTTGAATCATTCTTCACTTGCTCAAGCAAAATGTTGATGTCTCGATCTGAAGGATTTGGGAATACTTTCAAATGCTTTTCTATTGCAGCTTCACTGTGTTCGATTCCTAGAATCACGTCTTTGTCGCGTTTTAAGTAGTAAAGTCCGCCAGTGCGTTGACCAATAATGAGTTCGTCTCGAATATCGCCTGACAGATTTGCGCCAGTTACCGAAGTATAAGTGGCTTCTACTTCAATAGAATCAATGGCCACCAATGGTGAAAAGATATTGCTGATTGGGCCATAGGCAAGCACGGTTCCATTTTTTGTTCCTACAAATGCATAGAGCATTGCAGTGCTGTCTGTGGCTCGAGTAAAATAGGGTGTTGCTTCTCCGCCAAAGCTATTATAGAGCAATAGTCCGCCAAGTTTTTGAATGCTTGGCGTTGGGCTAAAGTCTGGAACTTGGGCGGTGCCGCTGTTTTCGAAGTATTGAAGTCTGCCGTAATAGTCGCCCACAATTAGGTCTGGAATACCATCGGTGCTGAGGTCAAAAAATTGTGGATGTGCGCCTAGGTCAACATCTATACCGCGGTATTCAGGTTCTACCAAAAGCAGCTGTGGAAAAGCCGCAGAACCAACATTTCTAAAATAATGCAGCATGCCTTGATCATCGCCTATCATCATATCTTGATCTCCATCTGCATCAAGATCTGCAAATGTAGGATGCGCAAATCCAAAACCATATTGAGATACTTCTGCAAAATCTTTATCGATAAGTTCATAAGCGGGTTCTCCGTTTGTACCCACGTTTTTGTAGTAGGTAAGGCTTGCAGAAGAAGTGCCTCCATATATTTTGAATCCTTCATTGCCAACCACCAGATCTTTTAGTCCATCGCCATTTAGGTCAACCAAAGTTGGGAAAGATCGCGAGCCAACATCCATCATATCAGCGCCAAGAAAGCCTTTTTTCTGTAAGTTGAAATCAGGGTTTTCATTAACTCCATTGTTTTTGTAAAACCAGTCAACATTCACATTAAGAGATGTATCTGGCTCGGCTTGTAAGTATGTAGGCTGATTAGGCGCTACCAGTAAGTCTTTAACATTATCATGATCAACGTCAAAATAGTATGCACCAGCTAACGAAGGCGTGTTGATGGGTGTGTCATAACTCGGAAAACTCAAATCACTTTGTGTCAGATTCACTTCAGTAGAAAGGTTGTTATTGTCGCCAATTAAGCTCAACATCGAGCCAACATAAGAATCACCTACCAAAACGTCTAAGTTTCCATCGCCATTTAAGTCTAAGGTGGTGAGTGTAGTAGAACCGTGTCTTTCGCCACCACGGTTTTCCAAACCATCACCAGAATCGGCAGTATCGCTGCAATCGATATTGGTCCATCCTATGTCTACCACATATTCACTTATTGCGCCCCAGCATTCATTCTTTAGAGTATAGATCAAACTATCAGGAACTCCATAAGTTTCCATGCTCATATTCTGAACATAAAAAAGTACGTTGCTGTTAGCCAACACTCCTCCCGAAGTTTGAAACATTACATCCACATCTCCATCGCCATCCATATCGTCTATCGAAGGCAAGTCATTGTATTGAACAAAGAAGTAGAGCGAAGATGCGCCTGGCCTTCTGTAAAGCAAGTTTTTGCCTGTTTGCACAAAGTTTAGGTTGGTATCTGAGGTGTTTTTAAAAACATTGATTCCGGCCGCATTGTTGGGCTGGGTAAATATGTCAAACTTGCCATCAGCGTTATAATCGCGCATGAGCATGAAGCCGCCTTCTGGTTTCGGAAAACGATTATGCGAAACAGAATCCCAATGATAAGTTTCTTTTAACGGATTGTAAACAAAGGTTTTGCGCTTGTATCCGTCTTTTTCAAAAATGAAAATGTCATCAAATCCGTCAAGGTTTATGTCAATAGGCGAAAATTGCGGGTTGTTTAAACCACCGCTCCAAGGATTGAGCAACGTATCTGTTCCATGGATTACTTTAACATTGTTTTTATGAACATAACCACTATTAAACTGAGCAATGGCAGTTTGTAATAGTGACAGGCTCAGCAATAGAAGTGAAAGTTTTTTCATGCACAAAAGACGTATCAATCAAAAGTAACGTTGTTTACATATTAAAAGGCAAAGCAACACTTACCTTTGGCCGCTATTAAATACTTTACATGAGGAAATTATTCTGTTCTGTTGCTTTGATTGCCGCTTTTTCGAGTGCCACTATTGCACAAACCGATACTACTAATATTGACAACACAGCAATCGATACTGCTGCTGATCAATCAACTAAAAAGAAAAGACAAGATTTATTCTTTATCGATTTAAATTGGGATTACATGCTAGGTATGCCAAGCATTGTAACGCAAAAATATTGGGGCAGAGGCGTAAATCTTGGGCTTATGTTTGACCAGCCTATCAATAAAAACAACAATTTCAGCTTGGGTATTGGGGTAGGATTTCAAACGCAGAACTACTATACCGATGCCACTATTGAAACCTACACAGATTCAACAGGAGCTTTGACCAGCGAATGGATTGTGCCAGGTGGAATAGTGAAAGAAAAAGGTAAGATTAGCTTAAACTACGTTGATCTTCCTTTCGAATTGCGTTTCAGAACAAATCCTGACAAAAAGGATTTCAGATGGAAATTTGCAGTTGGCGCCAAGGTCGGCTACTTAGTGCAAGTGCACGAAAAAATCATTAACAATGAGGGTATTAAAGTGAAATATTACAACTATCCTACATTAAACAAATGGCGTTATGGTGTTACAGCTCGTGTTGGTTATGGTTCGGTAGCGCTTTCAGGTTTTTATTCTTTGTCTAATCTTTTTGATGACAGAACATTGTCTGGCCCACAAAACGCATTCAGCTTAGGAATTACTCTCGTGCCATTTTAGCGCAGTAACTTTCGCTTCACTTTCATAACAATTAGTTCAGCTTGGCTTAAACGGATGGTCAATTTTTGATAACTAACGCTTAAGTAGATTCAGGTTTTAGACTGGCACCTTCGCCCTTTCAAAAAAAATGAAAAGCTGATTGCTATGAAGAAAATTTACTTATCTATTTCATTATTAATCAGCGGAATGGTGTCACTAGCACAAACCATTTCGCTTGAGCACTTGTCTGCATACAAAACCAACGTTTTTGACGAAGGTGCAGCCGAAATTGTGTCATATGATCACGCATCACAACGATTATTCTTTACAAATGCCAATGCAAATTCAATCGGCATTTTAGATTTTTCAAATCCCGATTCATTAGAACTTATTGATGAAATTAGCCTTGATGCCTATGGTGATGGGGT
This sequence comes from uncultured Flavobacteriales bacterium, assembly GCA_964637935.1. Lineage (GTDB taxonomy): Bacteria > Bacteroidota > Bacteroidia > Flavobacteriales_G > Salibacteraceae > SHAN690. The sequence goes on from CAZWXC010000012.1 coordinate 13,392, forward strand.
TAATTCTGTATCTGTTTACAACGGTTTTGTTGCTGTAGCTGTTGAAATAGATGGCGCTCCGGGTAAGGTTGTTTTCTTTAACGCTCAAGGTGCGTTTCAATCGCAAGTTACGGTTGGCAACTTGCCAGATATGGTAACCTTTACACACGATGGAAACAAAGTTGTGGTAGCATGCGAAGGCGAGCCTGAAAGTGATTTTATCACAGACGAACCTGGGCAAGTAGCCATCATTGATGTTTCCGGAGGTATTGCTTCCATAACTCAAGCCAACGTTACCATGATTGGTTTTGAAAATACTATGCTTAGCTTGGATGTTAGAATTTTCGGAAACGAAGGCATTACAACCTACGAAGAAGATTTTCAAGATACAGCCTTAGGCTTAAATGAGTTTGTGTCTTACAGCCAATTTAGCAACCGCAATTGGTTTCATGATTCATTTAATGATGACTATTTTGCTGAAATCAACGGTTTCAATGGCGATACTTCTAGCCTTGATTGGTTGGTTTCTCCGCTTATCAATCTTGGAACTTTTAGCGAGGCTTATTTCTCATTCTACAGTGCTAAAAATTTCAATGGTGGTTCTTTAAACTTGCTTATCTCTTCCGACTATGATGGTCTTGGCGACCCAACTTCGGCTAATTGGGATACTATTACAAACCAAGCAGTATGGTCGCCAGGTGGTTATCTTGACACAAATTCTGGCGCAATAGACATATCTGCTTATGTAGGTAGCGATGTTGCCATTGCTTTCTTTTACAAAGCCGAACCAAATAGTGCTACGCTTTGGCAAATTGATGATTTCAAGTTTTGGGGCAATCAATCTATAGAAGCTACTATCGAACCAGAATATGTTACCATTTCAGAAGATGATGCTACTGCTTTTATCACGCTTCAAGAAAACAATGCTGTTGCTATCATAGATCTTACTACAAACACACTTACAGCGGTAAAGGCACTTGGCTATAAAGACCACAGTGTTGCTGGTTATGGTTTAGATGCTAGCGATAAAGACGACACCATCAACATTACTACTTACCCAATTCGCGGGTTGTACTTGCCTGATGCTATAACATCGTACACCGTAAATGGAGCTACCTATTTGGTTACTGCAAACGAAGGCGATGCGCGTGATTATGATGCTTTTTCTGAAGAAGAGCGCATCAAAAACTTAGATCTTGACCCAATTGCTTTTCCTAACGCAGCAACGCTACAAGCTGATGAAAACGCTGGACGCCTTAATATAACAACTACTTTGGGCGATACCGATGGCGATGGCGATTATGATGAGCTTTACAGTTTTGGTGCACGTTCTTTCACTATTTGGGATGCAAATGGCAATTTAGTTTGGGATTCTGGTGATCAGTTTGAGCAACAAACTGCCATTGCTCTTCCTGATTATTTCAACAGCGGAAACGATGACAATGACGATTTTGAAGGCCGTTCAGACAACAAAGGTCCTGAACCAGAAGCAGCAGAAGTTGCCAATATCAATGGCGAGTGGTATGCTTTTATAGGTTTAGAAAGAATAGGTGGTGTTATGGTATATAACGTAAACAATCCTACTTCGCCTCAATTTGTGCAATATATCAATAACAGAAACTTCTCTGTAGATGCTGACACTCCAGAAGCGGGCGATTTAGGTGTAGAAGACGTTTTGTTCATTAGCGGCTCACAAAGCCCTGATGGCAATACCTATATTGTTACCTCAAACGAAATTTCGGGTTCGGTTTCTGTTTTTAAAGTAAATGGAGTTGTGGGCGTTTCCGAGATTAATAAAACCAGCTTCAATGCATTTCCAAACCCAACCAATAGCTTTTTAAACCTCTCTGAAAAGGCTATGTATAGCGTTCATGATATTTCTGGTAGAGTAGTGGTTTCGCCCGTATTTACCAACACGATCGATGTTTCTAACCTTACACCAGGGGTGTATTTTATCAGCAATGCTGAAGGCAATACAAACACGTTCGTAAAGCATTAAACCCTTTCACATACATACATTCAGATTTGGCCTGCACTTTTCATTAAGTGTGGGCCTTTTTCATGTTGGGTGCCAATTCCAGCTTTTTGCTCCAATTTTTTTCATCAAAGCAAAGTGCAGCTAACGAAAATACACGAGCTTCCTGCCGGTCGCTGTGCATTTTCGGCTGCACTAATGCTTTGCTTTCAAAAAGATTTCCGCTTCAATCTGGGGCACTATTCACGCTTCGATCATTCTTTTTTGTTCGCCAAACATTACGATTAAATTCAAAATTGTATAGCATAATAAACAAAATAAAGTAATAATTGTATGCTGCGCTATACGAAATAGTTTATTTTTGTTTATCAAATCACACAATTTTGGATGAATTAATAGATCGTTTTGTAGGCAGATTACAAGGTTTACAATTCACCTTTCAGCGTTCTGCCATTGAGTGGCTCAATGCCGATCATCGGCTTTTGGGTATAAAAGGTTCGCGAGGCACAGGCAAAACCACGCTGCTTT
>CAZWXC010000013.1:0-15805 GCA_964637935.1 uncultured Flavobacteriales bacterium
GAGGCGAGCCTGTTTACTGTATTTATGTAGCATCAGGTCAAAAAGCATCTACCGTTGCAGGTATTGTTCAGCGTCTTGAAGATGCTGGTGCAATGGCTTATACAACCATCGTTGCTGCAAACGCTTCAGATCCAGGTCCAATGCAATTCTACGCTCCAATGGCGGGTGCTGCAATTGGCGAATTCTTTAGAGATTCTGGTCGTCCAGCGTTGATCGTATTTGATGACTTGTCTAAGCAAGCTGTTGCTTACCGTGAGGTATCTCTTCTTTTGAGAAGACCTCCAGGACGCGAAGCTTATCCAGGTGACGTATTTTACCTTCACTCTCGTCTTCTTGAGCGTGCTGCAAAAATCATCAATGATGATACTATTGCGTCTCAAATGAATGATTTACCAGAGTCTATTAAGCACTTGGTAAAAGGTGGTGGTTCGCTTACTGCACTTCCAATTATTGAAACACAAGCTGGTGACGTTTCTGCTTATATCCCAACCAACGTAATTTCAATTACGGATGGTCAGATATTCCTAGAAACTAACTTGTTCTTATCTGGTGTTCGTCCAGCGATTAACGTAGGTATTTCGGTATCTCGTGTTGGAGGTAACGCTCAGATTAAGTCAATGAAAAAAGTATCCGGTACATTGAAGCTTGACCAAGCTCAATACCGCGAATTAGAGGCTTTCTCTAAGTTTGGTTCTGACCTTGATGCAGCTACAAAATCTGTTCTTGACAAAGGTGCTCGTAACGTTGAAATCTTGAAGCAAGGTGAAAACGCTCCGGTGCCTGTTGAAAAACAAATTGCAATTATCTACTGTGGTACTAAAAACTTGTTGAGTGATGTTCCTGTGAACAAAGTGAAGCAATTTGAGGCAGAGTATCTTGGCTTGTTAGAAGCTAAGCATAAAGACACGTTAGAAACACTTAGAGCAGGCAAATTGACTGACGAGGTAACTGCTACGCTAGAAGCGGTTGCTAAGGATCTTTCATCAAAGTATAAAACAAAAGCATAACACACCATGCCTAATTTAAAAGAGGTAAGGAATAGAATCACTTCCGTAAACAGCACCAAGCAGATAACATCTGCTATGAAAATGGTGTCTGCTGCGAAGCTCAGAAAAGCGCAAGATGCGATTACTCGCATGCGTCCTTATTCTGAAAAACTTCAAGAAATTCTCGAAGGCTTAAGTAGCGGACTTGACACCACAGAAAATGCTTATGGAAGAGATGGTGAAGTGAACAACGTGTTGCTTATTCCAATCACCTCAAACAGAGGTTTGTGCGGAGCTTTTAATTCGAATGTGATCAAGAGAACGTTTAACTTGATCAACAATGAATACAAAGGAAAAAACGTAACGGTTTTAACCTTTGGTAAGAAAGCAGAAGACACATTTCGTAAAACCGAATATTTTATCAAGGGTACATTGCTTCCACGCCACACCAACGAAATCTTTGATGATTTGAATTTTGATGCTGCCGCTACAGCTGCACACAAAATTATGGGCGCGTTCAAAGCAAAGCAATTTGATAAGGTAGTTCTTGTCTACAATTCATTTCGCAATGCAGCAAACCAAGAGGTAATGACAGAGCAATTTTTGCCTATCAAACCAATGGTAGCTGAAAGTGGAAAAACGACCGAAACCGATTACATTTTCGAACCTGGAAAAGAAGAAATCGTTTCTGACTTGATCCCAAAATCTTTGAAAACACAATTTTTCAAAGCACTGCTAGACAGCTTTGCGGGTGAACACGGTGCGCGTATGACTGCTATGCACAAAGCCACAGACAACGCTGGCGAAATGTTGAAAGAGCTTAAATTGACTTACAACAAAGCGAGACAAGCAGCTATTACTACAGAAATTTTGGAAATTGTGGGTGGTGCAGAAGCATTGAAAAACTAGCAATTAACCAAACTGATATTGAAAGCCCTGACAGTGAAATCTGCTCAGGGTTTTTTGTTTTTGGGCTTTACCATATCTACTTCTTTACCGAATAGAAAACTCAAACCAAGTTTAAATTCTAACTCACTTCGAGGCCCTTTTAAGGGTTCCTTTTCAAACGTATGTGAAAATAAAAAAAGCCATTGTCTCAGCCCAGCATCAAAGAAAAAACCCACTCTTTTAGTTGGTACCCATTGAACCCGTGCTCCTGTTTCCACACCAAAATCCAACAATGTTCTATAAGGGTAATGGTATGTACTTGGGATATAAGGCGCTTTATAAAAATCTCTTCCTTTCCTGAAAGATGCCCCGTATTTAATTAATAAAAACAGGTCTCTTTTTAGAACCACGAGCGGTTCATATGCCAAAAATGAAAGTCTTGAATATTCTATTCCTCTGGTAAGACCCTGCTTTTCTTCATAGACAGGGCGCCCAACGGATGAGGTATAATTGACCAGCCAATCAATACTTATCGCCCGCTTTTTACCCATCCTAATTATGCTAGCCGCAAATGCATATGGTATTCTCCAAACTGTGTCTATTGCGCTTCCCGCACCATCTGTAAATAATGCTCTCCTTTGAACCTCGAATAAAGTAGGTTTTACATTATTTTGAATCTTAGGATCAAGGTCAAAGCGTTGTATCAAAGGATAATATAAATCAAAGCTCCACTGTCTTTGGGAATGGCATATTTTAAAAGCCAAACAAAACATTATTATCGTTCCAAATTTCATAAACGAATTAACTTTTCACAAAACATTGCTGTCTCTGTTTTATATACAACATGATATAATCCTGAAGTTAAAAAACTCAAATCTAAATTCAGTTTTTCAATATTTACTATCATGTTAAATACTCGAACCCCATCTGCACCGTAAATTTCAAGGTGACCATCAGTTATTCTTTCATCAAAACCCAAGGTAACTGGTCCTTTACATGGATTTGGATAAATTCTAAAAGATGAATTTCTTGTTGTTTCATTAACTGAAAAAGGTATACAGCCTAATGCATCACCATCAACACCAACTGCACTCCATGCTCCTGCTGTAGATTGATGTCTTAAGGAGCATTCACCAAAAAATGCTCTTGCAGCTTCTATTGAATTAAGTCTTGCAGATTCATAATCAGAAGAAGCGATTAAGTAAAACCTTAAACTTAGAAAAGCAATTTTTGCCGCATCATCCATTCCAAGCCCATAAACTTGATATGCATCACCGTTTCCATTAGTACCTGAACCACCGTCTGCTAATAAATGAAACCAAAAATTTTGCACCCACTTGTTAGGATGAACTCCACAATAATCATTATTTGGAGTTGCAAACCCACAATCAACATCAATCCAGTTTATATCGTTCTCATAAGTCTCTGGTTTATCATATAAACTTGGATCTGACATATCGCCATTTGCATATCCAGCCTGTGTTTCATCTCCAACAATCCAATCAAAAGTGCCGCCCCTTGAATAACGCTCGCTCATTAAACCAAATATATCTGAAAATGATTCATTTAACGCACCCGACTCTTTCTTATACTTCAAATTAGCCGAATGCTTTGTCACACCATGAGTGTATTCATGACCGATTACCCACAAATTACCGCCAAAATAACCATTTTGATTTTCTCCGATTTTTATCTCATCTCCTAAAACTGAATGATTCGCGAAATAAGCCAGTCCACTATTAAACTCATCGTTTACAGCCCTAACTTTTAATCCATTGCCATTGCCTTTAGTTCCTTCGTGATAGTAATTGTCTTTAAAAAAAAACCAAGCTTCAGAAGCTGCCCAATGTGAAGTTGTTGCCCTCTGAAAACTCGACCCCCAGTTAACACCTCCATTTGTTGCATTATTCACTAGTGACCAAGGAACGTTTTCTAAGTTAGTCTCCTTCGTATGAATGTCTATTCCATTATTTTCAGTCTTTAGTATATAATCATTGTTAGGCCAGCCTCTGTGTTTGATGTCGATATCAATTGGATCACCTGCTAAATTAACTGCGGTACCAGCAGTTGTGCAAGTCAACTCCTCAAACATTATTACCTTGCCATTATAGGCGTCAACATAATAATCTCTGTGAAAAAACGGCTCAATGCAAAGCAAATTAAATTTCCAAACAAGTTTTATGGCTGAGTTGGGAATATGAAAATCTAGGTTTTCATCAGTGAGGGTAATCCATACTAATTTTCCAGATTCATACGGGAAGTAAGTCGTGTCATTGCCAATTATTGAATCAAGTTCTGACTCCCAAGCATCATTTTCCCAAGCAAATTCTTCATCGCCCTGCCAACCATCGTACATATAGGACAAATGTGAAAGTGCCTCTTGTTTTGTCAAGATTCCAGACAAATCCGCTCTATCGTCATCAATGTGTGTAATTCTTCCATTAATCGTAACTAGAAACCCTCCAGATGAATGTTCCTTGTAAATAGCATCCTCTATAGGAATACCAGCAAAATATTGTTGATAGGTATCATGCCTCATTTCCATAAATGGATCCGTTTCACTTCTAAGAAGTGTAAACTCATTTAAGACATCACCTGGTAAAAAATTTCTGTAAATCAAGAGTGGTTCTCCTGGTTTCATAGTGTTATCCTTGAACTTGAAAAACCCATCCTTGTGATAGAAGTCGCAATGCAGAGATAAAAGAGAATCAATTGTTCTTGATGTATCAATTTGCGCGATTACCGATATTGAAAGCGAAGTAAAAAGAAGAAAGGAAATCAATTTTTGTTTCATAATGTTGATAGTTAATTGGTTAGGAAACAAACATAAACTTTTTGTTTTATCCAACATCAAAAAAAGCACTCTTTTGTATAAAACATTATACTACCCTGCTATCAACAAAGCAAGACAAGCAGCTATTACTACAGAAATTTTGGAAATTGTGGGCGGTGCAGAAGCATTGAAAAACTAGCAATTAACCAAACTTATTTTGAAAGCCCTGACAGAGAAATCTGCTCAGGGCTTTTTGTTTTTCAACGAACAACGTCATTATTTTCTTTGAGCGAAATAATAATTCATGGAGAAAGAAAAGCTCAACATTCTCCTCATTGTTCCATTATCCCAAGTGTAATTCGAACGTTGACCTCTGTCATACCTATGTAAGAATTCATTTTGCGATACAGTAAAGTTTATACCAAAACAATTCTTATAAAACAATCTTTCTAAGGTAAGCCCACCCCGAAAACCAATATCACTTTGAATTCTTGATAATACAAGTGTATCAAACCATCCATAACCAGCAACAACCAGTTCTGAGCCTCTTCTATATACTAAACCGAGAAAGGGATAAAATCGAAATTTTTCACTAACATGAAAGCTTCTATTTAGAACAATCGAGAAATGCCGACTATGTCGAAGAAAAATATCACCTCGTTCACCACATTGAAAGCAATTGGATGGGTGTTCAGTATATATGCCATTATATTCCAACTTTAAACCTAATACAGAGTCTAAATTGGTGCCTAATGATAATACAACTCCATTATTGAAAAATCGAAAAACATCTAAAAATCCCTTACCCGTTATATTATCTGAAGTTCGAAGCTCATTCCATTCAACCATGGGGTTGCCGTCAAAATGATTTTGCATAGACTGGCCAATTGAGGCGTTAAACCTGAAATTTGAATGCAAAATTTCTTGCTTGATACCTTGACTAAAAATAGGTGCTGAAGCAAACATCATTGCATGCACTAAGAGATGAATTTTAAAACAAAAACGAAGCTTACTCATCAACATTGTCAAAGTTTTATTAACTTTTCAGTAAAACTCGCATAATCACTAATAATCTGCAAATAATATACTCCCACCTTAAGATTTCCAATACTTAGGTTCATCTCTTTATTTTTATTATTAAGGTAAGTACCTATTCTCCTTCCGTTTCCATCAAACAATCTAATACTCACCTGAGATTCTGGTAGATTTTTGATATAAACCATATCATTCGATGGGTTAGGGAAGACTATAGGATTCAATACTTTTTGTTTTTCACTTTTCCAAATCGAAAACCTAAGTTGACTGCCGCGCTCATCATTCGTCTTGATGAACCATTATCCCAACTATAAGGCGAACCCTTGCCTGTTGAGTATCGATATAGGTATTCATTATGCTTCAATGTAAATCTAACAACCGCTCTATCCTTAAAAAGGTTTTGATTAACCGATATGCCAAATATTACTCCATAATCTTTCATGTCTTGCCACAAAATCAAGACATCAAACCATCCATAATAAGAAATTTCATTTTCAGTTCCGCGTCTATGAGTTAGGCCACAAAGAACCCCAAAATCCAATCCTTTCCGAACTAATAATTTCCTATCATAGTAAACATCAAAAATTGTCCATTCACGGTCTAACACATCACCTTTGTCTCCGCATTGGTAGCACTTTTCTGGATAATAAGCCGCAACCGAGTTAATCCCAAAATTAATCGATTGTGCGTTTTTTAAAAACACCCCAACCTCAATCTGACGAGCTGGATTAAAGCCACTTGGTTTGCTCCATCCTTCGTTTAAAAAAGTCCGAGTTCTATTTAGTTGTATTCGAGAATAACCATCAAAAAAAGTTTGCAAAGAATTACCATAGAACAAAGAAACTCGATATGAATTTCTTTGTTCTTCCAATTCTATTTGACATTGAACCAGCGCAGGAAGGAAAGTAAGAATCAATACGAAGAATATGCGGTGTCTCTTTTTCATGCTTTTTTCTACCTTTTTATTAGTTTCTGGTTCAATCTACCTTTTTGAGTAATAATTGACACCACATAAACCCCCGATTTTAATTCTGCTATATCCAAAGTAAGTTTATCCGATCTAAATTCAAACCTCTTTATCAATTTACCATCAATGGAGATAATATATCCACTACCGTTTTCCAAGCCCAATCCAACAATAGTAATCTCATCAGACCCTGGATTTGGAAATATCTTAATCTTATTATCCAAACGATCTTCTAAACCAACTCCCTCACAATCTGAAGGATCTCCCAATCCAACTGCATACCACGCGTTCTGCACCTGAATGTGCTCATATGAGCATTCACCAAACATTTCTATAGCTGCTTGTAACGTTAACGCTCGAGAGTCGACATATTGTGACCCACTTGACAACTCATTAGTCAAGGTCCAAAACACCAAATCCGCAGCAGCGTCCAACCCAATTGGAAATACATTGAAATTATCACTATTGTCATTAACCCCACTTCCTCCTGAAGAGAGTAAATAAAACCAACGATTCTGTACGCCACTATTTGTGTGTATACCACCCTGATCACATTCAAAATCACAATCACACCAAAATTCTCCTTGATAAGTATTCGGCTGACCAATAAAGTACTCCGAACAATCTCCATTCGGATGTTCTCCAGCGAGTTTTGGGTTAATCAATGACCGCGTTTTTAAACCTGGTTCATCATCCGCCATTATCCATGAAGCAGTAGTACCTTCAACATAAAACTCAACCAATTGTCCAAGTATATCCGAAAAAGATTCATTCAGTGCCCCTGGCTCAAACTCTTTCATAAGATTAGCTGTATTGTAAGTGATGCCATGAGTAAACTCATGACCAACCAGATCAATGGCCCGTCCATGATATGACCCATTAGTTTGTCCAAAATACAATTTTGCAATTCCACTGTTCATCGCGAAATACGCTTGATCTATATCCCCATCTGCGTGAATACGAATTTCACCGCCAACACTATCCATACCAAGCCATTGATGAACATCATTAAAATAATCCCATGATTTCATCGTAAACCAATGTATTGCCGTAGCACCATGATTGTCAGAACCCCACTGATCATCGTCATCATCTATTTTCTGCTTTTGCCACCATGCCCAGTTACTAGCGTATCTCGTTTCAAAATTTCGTTGATCTGAGTTGGCCACAAGAACATGATCATTATAAGGCCAGCCACGCGACTTAGTATCAATAGTCTGGGTTCCATGATACCAGATAGAAGCAGGGCCGTCATAATGCCGTAAATCTGATTCTCTAAAAACTTCACCATTAACAGCGTTTACATAAAAGGCTTTGTGATATGAAGGGGATAAAGACAGAACATCAAATTTGTAAGCAACGGTAAATTTTTCCTTCGAAATAACAGCTCCCAAATCCCTAGCGTCATTTATTGCCATGACTATTTCAGCATTTGCAGGTGGGTAAAAGGTAGCGCTAGGATCATCCGCATCAAGTCTAGCCTGCTCTTCCCAATCTTCATTTTCATAAGCCAACTCATGACCTTCAAGACCTTTTGCGGCTACAAGGGCATTCCAACATTCCAAATCACTCATAATAGTGGTTGGAGCCTGATATTTTTGGAGGTCTCCAACTTTGCCATTAACATAAAGAACGAAACCGTCTTTACTATGTTCTATCAATTGGCCACCCTCAACTGCGGCTGGACCAAAATATTGTTGGTACTTGATATGAGTGTATCCAAGCTTCTTATCAACCCATTCAGCCATCTTTACTGCATAACTATAATCGTTTGGGTAGAAGACTTCTGGATACTTACTCATCACTTCTCCCGTCCTCATAACATTGGACTTAAAATGATAAATACCTGTTTCATCTACACGGTCAATTAAGACCGCTCTGAGTGAATCAATTGTTTTCAAGGTATCAATTTGCGCATTCAATTGGCAAGTGAATGAAATTGATAAAGCAAATAGCAATGTAATCTTTCGCATAGGAATAAGAAATTAAAATTATTATAACAATATTACCTAACGTTTTTTGTTTTACGCGTCATAATGTGTCCAAATTATGTCAATATTTGACCAAAACTCAAAAATGAAAATTGGTCTTAAGTTAAAGCGCATCAGAGAAAAGAATAATTATAAAAGAGAATATGTTGCTGAACTGCTCGGGGTTTCAGCAAAGACATATAGCCGGCTAGAAACAGATGAAGTTAGCCCTACACTTGAACGGCTATCTGAAATAGCGCATTGTTTAAATGTTACGGTATCAGAAATTCTTGAACTTGACACTAGCAATGTGTTCAACAATGTAACTCATCACCAACAAGGTGAATACAACGCTTATAATAATACAGAAGTCAAACAACTTCAAATTCTTTATGAAAGGCTTTTAGCAGAAAAAGATGAAGTAATTAGAGCACTTAAGCACCCTAAATGACACTTCGCACGCGCATCACCATAGCCATGACATCCATCGTATTGCTTTCACTTCTTGTGATTGGTGCCGTTACTATTTGGTTTTTTAGTGCACAAAACGAGAAATATCATGAAGAGCGTTTGCAACGAAAAGAGCGCGCTATAAAAACAGAGATGGGTTATTTCTCACGCGAAGTCGAGATCCAGGGTAGTGCTGACATTGTGATGAAAGAATTTGAGGAAGAAGTACTGCGCTTGGCAACCATTCACAATCTTGAAATCAATGTGTTTAACAACGATGGAGAAATGCTTGTTTCGGCCAGACCAGATTCTATACACTCAGAATATGTACACAAAAAAGTGCCGTATTCTGCATACGAAGAACTCGATCATATCAATCGAGTAGTGATTCCAGAAACGGAAGGCACACACAATTATCTCAGCGATTATACCAATCTGAAAAACGCCAAAGGCGAACGCATCGGCATTTTAAACATTCCATATGCGCAAGATGAAGAACGCAATGAAAAAGACGTTCAAGAGTTTTTGAGTTCAATAGGCATTGTCTACATTTTCCTGTTTATCGGTGCCATGATCATTACCATTTTGCTTTCAAACTCCATCACCCGAAACTTAGCTTGGTTGTCACAACGCATCCAAAATGTAGATCTCAATAAGAAAAACGAAAGCATAGAATGGCGTGGTGATGATGAACTTGGAAGCCTTGTTGACGCCTACAACGAAATGCTTCAAAAACTTGAAGAGAGTAGGGCGCTTCTTGCAAAAACAGAAAGAGAATCTGCTTGGCGCGAAATGGCCAAACAAGTGGCACACGAAATCAAGAATCCGTTAACGCCAATAAAACTCAGCATTCAGCATTTACAAGCAACAGCCAACTTTGAAGATGACGCTTGGCGCGAAAAATTCAAGAAAACCATGAGCATGATCATCGAGCAAATCGAATCGCTTAATAAAATCGCCACAGAGTTCTCTGATTTCGCTAAAATGCCTAAAGCCAACCCTGAACTCACCAACTTGTCAAAAGCCGTAGAATCAGCTTATATTCTCTTCACAGAGCAAAGATTCAACCTTGAGTGCAATATCGAACAAGAAAACATTGAATGCTTTATAGATAGTGAGCGTTTTGGTCGAGTATTGAACAACTTGATCAAAAACGCCAAACAAGCGGTTCAAGATTCAGAAAATCCAACCGTAAGTATTGGCCTGACGACAAAAAATGACGTTGCCATTCTCACCGTAACAGACAACGGAAAAGGTATTACCGAAGAAATCAAACCCAAAATTTTTCAGCCAAACTTCACTACCAAAAGCAGTGGAACCGGCCTTGGTTTAGCCATCTCTCAGCAAATCATTGAGCAAGCCGGAGGTTCAATCTCGTTCATAAGCACACCAAATATTAGAACAACTTTTCGTGTTGAACTACCAATCCGAACAGAATCATAACTTAAAGGAGTAATGATTTAGCATTTCATCTGCTACATTCGCACATCGCAAATTTCAAAGCCATGAACTACTCTCACTTACTCGTTGAAAAAGCCAATCTAGTTGCAACTGTTACGATCAACAGACCAGACAAACTAAACGCGCTAAACAAAGAAGTAATCAATCAATTAAGCAAATGCTTGAGTGCATTAGAAAGTGATGAAGAAGTAAGATGCATCATCTTAACTGGCTCTGGCGAAAAGGCTTTTGTTGCCGGTGCAGATATCAGCGAATTCGCATATTTCTCAGTAGAGCAAGGTTCTCATCTTGCTGCTGATGGACAAACCAAATTGTTTGATTTGATAGAGCAGCTTAATACTCCAGTTATTGCAGCAATCAATGGCTTTGCTTTAGGTGGTGGATTAGAACTAGCCATGAGCTGCCACATTCGCATAGCATCTACTAATGCCAAAATGGGATTACCAGAAGTTTCTTTAGGCGTAATTCCTGGTTATGGTGGAACTCAACGATTGCCTCAATTGGTAGGTAAGGGCAGAGCATTGGAAATGATTACCACCGCACAAATGGTAACCGCAGCTGACGCAAACGCTTGGGGTTTGGTAAACCATGTGGTAGAGCAATCTGAATTGTTAGCTAAAGCAAATGAGCTTGCTGCTAAAATGCTAAAGAATTCGCCAAAGGCAATCAGCTTCGCAATTAAGGCTGTAAACGCTGGCTACGAAAAAGGAGTGAACGGCTTTCAACAAGAAATTGATCTGTTTGGAGAAGCTTTCGGCACAGAAGATTTTACAGAAGGCACAACCGCTTTTCTTGAAAAACGCAAAGCGAACTTTAGCGGAAAGTAATATCAACTTTAAGAAACCATTTTACAGGATGAGTAGTTTCGAAAACATATTTTCTACTTTCACTACAACACCTCCTGCAAACCTTTTGTAATAGCATCAACCGTAACTAAAATTGATTTGATTTGAAGCAAACTTACAACCATGAAATCAGCAATCGCCTTTCTATTTTCGTTTCTATCAGCAGCAATTGTTGTTGCACAATGGAACCCCACGGCCAACTTAACCATCTTCTCTGATGATGGTTCTGCTTTTTATCTCATTTTGAATGGTGAAAAATACAACAACGAACCACTCACCAATATTAGAATAGAAGAACTACCTAACCCTTACTACAGCAGTAAAATCATTTTCGAAGACAAGACAAAACCCACTATTTCAAAAAACATACAGCTTACAGATGCTGATGGCGTGCCGCAAGACGTAACCTACATTATCAAACCACAAACGCCAACCAAATATGTTTTGCGTTATTACTCAATGATACCAGCAGAACAAAACATGATGCGCCCATCAAGCGCCTCAGTATATAGGTTTGGCAATCCAAATATTGTAGTAGCAGGTCCAGGTTTTAACCAACAATCTACTGTAATTCAAACACAAACCATGACTCCGCCACCTCAAACTACTCATCAGGTTACAACTACCACTACTACTCAAACAGTTCCTCAGCAAAATGGTGTTAATGTAAATGTGGGTGGTCTTGGAATAAACATGAATGTAAACCTGCCTGTAGATATGGCTGGCTCGAGCACAACAACCTCTACCACAACAACACAAACAGGTAGCTATCATCAAAACCACAACAACAACATACATTATGATGACAACCGTTGTGTTTATGCTATGAGCTCAGGTGATTATTCTACTGCAAAAGCCACCATAGAAGACATTAGCTTTTCTGATACCCAGCTTGCTACGGCAAAAAACATAGCCAAGAGCAATTGCTTAACTACCGATCAAATTGCTGGTATTATGAGCATTTTCAGCTTCGAAGACCCTAAGATTGATTTTGCTAAATATGCATACGATTACTGTGTAGATCAAAACAACTACTATAAGCTTTCAAGCCAATTTTCATTTGATGCTTCAAAAGAAGAGTTGAATAACTACCTGCAAGGGAGATAGTTAGGTATAACTTCATTATTATAACAGCGCTGTAGGTGGTAACATGTCCTACAGCGCTTTTTTTATTTTACGAACGATTGTTCACCGCAACAATCTTTCAATAATTATATTTTTGGTCGTAACAGCATTTGCAATTGAATATGAGTAAAATCTCCCTCGCCATTTTAGTAATTTGCACAACACTTAAAGTTTATGCATTCGATTTTAACAGCGTTCCAGTTCCCAAGTCTTTTCTTGACAACCCTTTTTTCGTTACCGAAATAATTGATGCGCGTACTTCAAGCGCTGTGGGCATTTGGCAAACAACAAAAGATGCTAGACCAATTAATGTAGAAATTGGTTCTACGAATACGCATTTTAAATCACTTTTCAATACCGGTTTAGACTCATCAAACAATAGTAAACAGCTTACTATAAGAATCAATTTCCTTTCCCTTGAAAACGATAACAGCGGTTCTCGCTCAAAAAATATAAGTGGAATCAATCTGAGTTTCCTTACTAAAGAAAAAGACCATTATGTAGAACTGTTTCAAGCAGCCGAACATATAAGATGGTGGGATGAGGATGACGATAAAATGTATGAAAATCTAAGCGCTCTTATCGGTAAATGCATCGACAGGTTTAATCAATATGCCAAAGAAAACCGACTACTAAGTAACGCCATAGCGTTTGAGAACATCAGAAAAGTCCAATATATTCAACCAAAAACAAGCACTCTTAAAAAAGGGCTCTATTTAGATTACTACAGTTTTAGGGATAACATGCCCGACACAAGCTATCATGCTAATTACGTAAGAAAATACGATGGCTTTGCAAAACACAATTACGCCAAACTAAACAACATTGAACCCACACCGAAAGATAATTTTTTTGGTTTTTACGATGATGATCTTGTCCATTTAAGGATAGATCAAGTCTACTTGCCAGTAAATTTTAAAGATGAAGCGTATCACCTAAGCTTTACTCAATTTAGTGAAGAAGAGCGGGCGCTAATTTTTGGAACGGGCAGCCTTTTTGGATTCTTGGGAAGTGCATTTGCCAAAACCTTTATTCTTAACGAAAAAGAAAACAAGAGCCAACCATACTTTGATGCGTTTGAATACATTTTAGACCCTCGAATTGGTGCCTTGGTTCCAGCACACAAAGCATTAGAAATGCGCTATTGCTCAGAACTAAACTTGAGCAAAACACCCACCAAGGCATTCATTTTTATTGTTGATGGATACTCAAAAAAATCAGATACCATTTCTGTAAAAGATAACCTCAAAAATTCGTTTAAACTAACCCGTAGTGAATATAAAGTTATGGTCCTTAATCAATCTATGAGCCCAGTAGAATTTGAGGCAATTAACACCTACCACCATAAGGTTCCCTTTCAACTAAAACGTGACAATCCTTCGCTTAAAATCATTCGACTTTATACTACCAAGGAGGGAGAGCTACTGATCATTGAACCTGAGTACAAGTTTTACGATGAAATATTATCTAAAATTGACTCGAATGAATATGAAGAAGCATTGAAATAAACAACGTTGAAATCTTTAACATTTGGCATCAAATGAATCGGGCAATGCACGTTTCTTTGCTCTAAATGGCATCACCACTTAAAAAGCTTCTTGGCCAAACCGCCATTTACGGTTTGAGCAGCATTATCGGGCGATTGCTCAACTATGCGCTCACGCCACTTTACACGAGCGCCAACGTTTTTTCTACCGATCAATTTGGAATCATCACAGAGATGTATGCGTATGTGGCATTCTTAGTAGTGCTGCTGATGTATGGCATGGAAACCGCTTTTTTTAGATACTATTCAGATCATAAAAACAAAGACGAAGTATTTAGCACAGCGCTTTGGTCGTTGTTGATCAGCACATTTAGTTTCATCACCATTGTCAGCATTTTTGCGCAACCCATTGCCATTGCCTTGGGTTATCCCGAAAACACAGAATACGTTTCTTGGTTTGCCATCATTGTTGGTCTCGATGCACTTATTGCTATACCATTAGCCAAACTGCGAGCAGAAAATAAAGCCATCAAATTTGCGTCCATCAACTTTGCATTTATTGGGGTAAACATTGGGTTGAACTTGTTTTTCTTAGCCTATTGTTTGCCAAACTATCAGGCCGGAAACACCAATTGGCTGATCGATTTGGTGTACAATCCAGAAATTGGCGTTGGCTACGTATTCATTGCAAATCTGATTTCGAGCGTGCTTCGTTTTGCATTGATGCTTCCAGAAATTATTCGCATTAAGCTAAAGTTTGACGTAGCAATTTGGAAACAAATGATGCGTTATGGCGCGCCTTTGCTCATCGTTGGCTTAGCAGGAATTGTGAACGAAACACTTGACAAACCACTTTTGAAATGGATTTTGATTCCAACGCTTGGCGAAGTAGAAGCCATGACCCAAGTTGGAATATATGGAGGCGTTTACAAGCTCTCTATTGCGATATCTCTTTTTGTGCAGGCTTATCGCTATGCAGCCGAACCTTTCTTCTTTGATCAAAAGAAATTGGATGGCTCACGTGAAACATATGCACAAATGCTTCACTGGTTCACCGCATTTGTGCTGTTTGCCTTTCTGATCATCACCTTGTTCATCGATATTTTCAAACACTTTTTACAAAGCACAGATTATTGGGTTGCGCTCGATATTGTTCCCATTCTGCTTCTCGCGAATATCTTTTTGGGCATTTATTACAACTTAAGCGTGTGGTACAAACTCACTGATAAAACCATTTATGGTTCATACTTGGCTTTATTCGGTGCCGCAATTACCATCAGCATCAATCTTTGGTTGATTCCTATTCTTGGTTTTAGAGGTTCGGCCATCGCCACTTTTGTATGCTATTTCAGCATGGCAACACTTTCTTACATCATTGGTCAAAAGCATTTTCACGTACCCTATTCATTAAAAAAACTAGCGGTCTATTTCGGACTAGCGATCGGTTTTTATTTTCTTAATCTTCAACTCGATTTTAGCAATATCATCGCGCTTTACACCATGCGCGTGTTGATGATCGCCATATATTTAAGCGTTGTGGCTTATATCGAAATCATTAATCCAAAAAGACATGTCATTAAAAATTGAAATCATAAACAATAGTCATCATCCACTACCAAGCTACGCAACAGCACTAAGCGCAGGAATGGATTTACGTGCTTTTTTACCAAATGGTAGCATCACGCTTCAACCAAAAGAACGCGCTTTGATTCCGACCGGACTTTCAATGGCCTTACCAACCGGATACGAAGCACAAGTGCGACCTAGATCTGGCCTAGCATTCAAAAAAGGAATCACGGTGCTTAATTCTCCTGGAACT
>CAZWXC010000014.1:0-15643 GCA_964637935.1 uncultured Flavobacteriales bacterium
AAGATTCAGGTTCAAACGTGAGCGAAGCATCGTTTAATTGCAGTTTTTCCATGCAGTCTCGCAACTCTTCGTACTCATCTGTTTCTACTGGATAAATACCAGCAAAAACCATTGGTTTAACATTCTCAAAACCTTCGATGGCCGATTTACAAGGATTTAAAACAGAAGTAATGGTATCCCCAACCTTAATTTCTTTGGCTTGCTTTATTCCTGAAATAATATATCCAACATTTCCAGCTGCAAGTTGAGTTCGTTTTTCAGGCTTGTACCTCAAAACTCCGATTTCATCAGCATTATATTGCTTTGCAGTGTGATAAAACTTCACGCTCTCACCCATTTTCAGGGTTCCATTCATGATTCTGAAATAGGCAATTACTCCTCTAAAAGGATTAAACACGCTATCAAAAATCAACGCCTGAAGTGGTTCTTCTGGATCGCCTTTTGGAGCAGGAATTCTTTCAATAATGGCCCGAAGCAACTCATCAACACCAACGCCTGTTTTTCCGCTAGCACCAATAATATCATCTCGCTCACAACCAAGCAAATCAACCATTTCATCCTTTACTTCTTCTGGCATTGCCGATGGCAAATCCATTTTGTTAAGCACTGGAATGATGGTAAGATCATGCTCCATTGCCAAGTATAAGTTAGAAATGGTTTGCGCTTCGATACCTTGACTTGCATCTACGAGCAACAATGCACCTTCGCAGGCAGCAATTGCTCTAGACACTTCGTACGAAAAATCTACGTGACCGGGAGTATCAATAAGGTTCAAGATATATTCTTGACCATCTTGTTCATACTGCATTTGAATGGCATGGCTCTTAATCGTGATACCTCGCTCACGTTCCAAATCCATGTCATCAAGCAGCTGCTCTTTCATGTCGCGATCACTCACTGTGCCCGTCACCTGTAGCAGTCGGTCTGCTAAAGTGCTTTTTCCGTGATCAATATGGGCTATAATACAAAAGTTTCTGATGTGCTTCATGCACTTAAAAAATTGGTTGGCAAAAGTAACGTTGTGAACGATGCGGCAAATCCTTTGTTTAATTCGAGTTGCAAGTTATTTACGCGGCTATTTTTGCAATTCTACAATATGAAGATAATTGACGTTTTAAACGAGAGTAAAGAAACCATTCTAAGTTTCGAAATATTGCCACCATTGAAGGGCGCTGGCATCAATTCATTGTACGATGGTATTGATCCATTAATGGAGTTTAAGCCAAAGTTTGTAAATGTAACCTACCACAGGGAAGAATACGTTTACAAGAAGCGTGAGAAAGGGTTTCTTGAAAAAGTAAGCATTAAGAAACGACCTGGAACGGTTGGTATTTGTGCCGCAATTATGAACAAATATCACGTTGAAGCTGTGCCACACCTTATTTGTGGCGGCTTTAACAAAGAAGAAACCGAAAACGCACTTATAGATTTAAACTTCTTAGGAATTCAAAACGTTTTGGCATTGCGCGGAGACGCAAGAAAAGCCGAAACAACCTTTATACCTGAGACGAATGGACACAGCTATGCATCTGAATTAGTCGATCAAATTGTAGGCATGAATAAGGGTATTTATCTAGAAGAAGAAATGAAAGATGCTTCTCCAACTGATTTTTGCATCGGAGTTTCTGGCTATCCAGAAAAGCATTTTGAAGCAATGAGTCTAAAAACAGACTTAAAGCACTTGAAAGAAAAAATAGATCTGGGAGCCGAATATATTGTCACCCAAATGTTTTTTGACAATAAAAAATACTTTGATTTTGTAGACCGCTGTCGCGAAATAGGCATTAGCGTGCCCATCATTCCTGGGATCAAACCAATTACTAGTTTAAACCAAATTCAATTCATTCCAAAAACTTTCCATATTGATTTTCCTGAAGACTTGAGCGATGCGCTTGAAACTTGCAAAAGCAACGAAGATGTAACTCAGGTAGGAATTGAATGGGGAATGCAGCAAGTGAAAGAGCTTTCTGATGCTGGCGTGCCATGTTTGCATTTTTACACTATGGGTAAATCCAATGCTGCTAAGAAGATTGTTTCGTCTGTTTTTTAGTCAGGAAACCTCACTCCTACCATTGCGCGCTTAGTGGCTTCCAACACATATTTGCCTAAAATATCAAACTCGATATTGGCTAAATCGCCCACTTTTAGGGTGTGAAAGATGGTGTGATCGTAGGTGTAAGGAATGATCGAAACAGAAAACTGATGCTTCGAAGCTTCTACCACAGTTAAGCTGGTTCCGTTTACAGTAATGCTTCCTTTCGAAACTACCAATGCTTGATCTGCATTGTTAAAATCGAAGAAAAAATTCCAGGAGCCATCACGTTCTTCAATCTTCATTAATACGGCTGTTTGATCTACATGTCCTTGAACAATGTGTCCATCAAAACGCCCGTGAGCAGGCATGCAACGCTCTAAATTGACTTTATTACCCACTTCCATAGCACCCAAATTTGTTTTGAGCATTGTTTCTTCAATAGCGGTAACTCTATACTTCTCACCGTCTAATTCAACCACCGTTAAGCAAACACCATTGTGCGCTAAACTTTGATCAATTTTCAATTCGTTGGCAAAAGAGCTTGTAAACCAAAGATCTACGTTAGTTCCATGATGCTGCACTTCGAGCAAAGTACCCATGGATTCAATAATTCCTGTAAACATGAAGTGTTTTTAATCTGTATTTGGATTAACAGAAGCTTGTCTGATAAGTTGCACAAAACTCTTGATTTCTCTTGGAACTATTCCAGTCAATCTAATTTCGTTTACCACACAGACATAATAATAGACTCCATCAGATAAAGCTTTACCATTATTCTGATCAAATCCTTCCCATCTAATATCTGGATCTGTGGTTCTGAAAACTTCAACACCCCATCTATTAAAAACCACCAAATCAATGTCTTTCACAAACTTGTAAGGAAAGGGTTTAAAGAAGTCGTTCTTACCGTCACCGCCTGGTGTGAACACATTGGGCAATTCATATAGTGGGCAGTTGTCAATACACAATGACTCACCAAAATCACTTTCATTACCAAAACTATCAATGGCAGTGATGGCATAGCAGCCTGCTATACTTTCTTGAAAATCGCGGTTATATTCGGTCATTTCTGATCCGGGAATTGATTCTAGCAAGTATGGTTCTTGACCCAAAACTGGTGTAAAGTAGATGTTGTAAGAAAGTACATCATCCACATCACTGCATGCCGTGTTTGGGTTTTCCCAAACGATGGAGGTACTTGCTAAATCGCAATCACCCTCAATTTTTCTTCCAGGTGGCGGACATGGCGGCTCGTTATCGATTGGTACACCAGCATGAATTTGAGATAGATTTATAATACTGCTTTTGAGCAATGAAGAAGAATATTCGCCAAGCGCTTTTACAACATATCTATACTCTGTGAGATTAGCCAAATTTGAATCGATATAGACGTTGGTTGTCACCGTATCCAAAAAGATCAATGTATCATTAGGTGCCGCGGCATTACTAAATCTGTAAACCAGGTATTCATTATTATGCCAAGGCACACTTTCTTGCCAACTTAATGTAAGTGTATTATCGCTTGGCGCTGAAGTTAAATAGATGGACGATGCTTTGCTTGAGTTACCAACCAACTGCTTGTCTAGTCCACTAAGCAACTGAATGTTATAGGTATATTGATTTTCTTGTGTATTCAAATTTTGATCAATAAAGAAGGTGTCTAACGAGTTAAAATCATTTTCAACCTCTGATTCAAAAGCAATTTCAGAATCAGCGCTATTCCCAGTAAATCGTAACAACCTATATTGATAAGGTGGCCCCCAAATATTTGTTTTAAGGTCAATCGGCTTAATCCAAGAAACGGTATCAACACCATTAGTTAAATCTGTAACAGCGATAGATACTTTACTTAAAATGGGCACATCGCGAGTAAGTTCACCGCAAAATTCAGCACTTGGATAGCTTTCAGAACCATCTCTAAAAGTGGTCACAATCATGTAGCAATATTTTTGGCCATGAATTAAACCAGCGCCTGAATTATCATCTAAAAAAGTAGTGTTACCAATGCCTTCAACACTGCCAATAAATTGATATCCAGTGGAAGAAGGAACTCCTGTTTCGCACATTTCAGCTTCATAACCAAGGCTATCGCTGTATCTATAAATTTCGTAACCTGTTGCTTGATCACATTCTGCAATTGACCAACGTACGTTTAAGGTGTTTCCACTCGGAGTTATTTCCAATATGTCTACTGCTGGCGAAATCACTTGAATCTCCAACTCTTCAAAATCAACTAATCCAGAATTATTTGGCTTGTCTTCTTTGGCTTTGAAATACATCCAATAACCTGGCAATCTTACAAACTTGCAAGTGGTTGGCCATTCAAAAACCATTTGGTAGTTATTCTGAACAGAATCAAACGTATCAAGCGATATAAAACCGTTATTTCCTGACTCAATTGGATAGCCGGATGCAGTGAAAAGAAGAGGATCACTTTCATTATCAAAAGCAGAAATGGTATCTACATACGTTTCGCCTGCTGTTACACAAACCTTGGTCAATGTTTCAATAATTGGTGGAGTATTGTTTTGGCATATTCCTACATCAATTTGAATGTCGCGCATAACTTCGCCTACTTTAAAAACAGCACCACTATTTAAATTTTTGCGGTATTCTTCTATCAGAATCGCCAAGTTATACTCACCCAATTGCTGTGGCGAATCCCAAGTAAGTGTTCCTGTAATTGGATTAATTGTCAAATTGTTGTTCGGCCCTGGGTCAATCATATTTGGCAAAACGTATCCACCAATATTCTGACCATCATAAGACCTGCTTGAAACTATAGAATAAACTAAGCTATCGCCATCAGAATCAATGGCACCTGGATTGTGTTCAAACGGCAATCCTAAACAAGCGTTATCAACTGGTGGATTACTTAGCGTTGGCGCGCTATTACCTCCAGAATTGACGTCAACCGTAATTTTACTTTCAATATAAAACGGAACATTTCCAGAATTGGGAATATTCTGAATATTTTCATTTCTCATCGGATCCTCCATACTCACAGTGTAAGTGCCTGCTCCTGGAAATTCGTGGTTAATGATGTAAATATTTTTCTTGATTTGAAAAGCTCCCGGCACAGACTCTCCATTGCCAACACCCGCAGAACAAGGATCGCCAATTGGACCGTTAGTTCTATTTACTGTAGCACTTGTTCCGTCACCAAAGTTTACATCAAGACTACATCTATCAGCATTATCGCTTGTCCCACCTGTTTTGGTGTAAGTAATAATAGTGATTTGGAAAAGAAATGGATTGTTACCCGGAATACTGCGATACAAAATCTCACCTGCTCTATTATGAGTCGCAAACGAAGGCAAGCTCAAACACAATAGGAGAAGTAAAAAGATTCTGTTTTTCATTTTTATCAATGAGATTCAAAGACGGTTCAATCTATCTGTGCGTTGACCATTTCATTGCATACATTTGACCCCGCTTAAGTTCACAAAGTAAAACATTACTAACAAACAATTGTTGACTGTGAATGCTCGAGCATGTTAAATTGATTAAATGGCTAAACACAAAAAAATAAGAGTTGGACTTTCAGTAGGTGATTTCAATGGAATTGGGTTAGAAATAATCCTTAAATCCTTGTCAGACTCTAGACTATACGAACATTGTGTGCCGGTAATTTATGGTTCTTCAAAATTGGTAAACTACCACATGAAGCACCTTAAGATTGAGGATATAACTTTTAAGACCCTTAAATCTGTTGATGATTTAGATCCAAACAAGGTTAATGTGGTTGAGGTTTGGGAAGAAGATGTAGAAGTAAACTTCGGAAAACCGAACAAAACATCAGGTAGCTACGCTTTCAAATCACTCAAGGCTGCGGTGGAAGATTTAGCATCTAACAAGGTTGATGTTTTAGTGACCGCACCTATTGATAAAAACGTGATTCAATCGGCTGAGTTTGACTTCAAAGGTCATACGGAGTTTTTAGCTCATTATGCCAATGAAGACAATCCGTTAATGATTCTTGCTTCGGAAAGTCTGCGAGTAGCACTAGTTTCAGGTCATATCGCTTTGCGCGAGGTGGCGGCTAGTATCACAACAGAAAAGATTTTCAACAAACTTGAAATCTTCAACAAAGCTTTGCAACAAGATTTCAGTGTAAACCGACCTAAAATTGCGGTTTTAGGATTAAATCCTCACAATGGAGACAATGGTTTAATGGGTGACGAAGAATCAACGATCATTTCTCCAGCAATTTCTAAAGCTCAAGAATCAGGCATTTTAGCTTTTGGTCCTTATCCAAGTGATGGATTTTTTGGATCAGAACTAAGAAACAAATTTGACGGTGTTTTAGCAATGTACCATGACCAAGGTCTTGCGCCATTTAAAGCATTGGCTTTTGATCGTGGCGTGAATTTTACAGCAGGATTGCCGATTGTAAGAACATCTCCAGATCATGGAGTTGCGAGCGACATAGCTGGACAAAGTATAGCATCAGAATCATCCATGCGAGAGGCAATTTTGTATGCGATGGACATTTATAATGCACGTAAAGAATACAAAGAATTGACAGCGAATCCGCTGGAAATCAAACCAAACAAAAGAAGAGAATAATATATGTTTGGATATCAAGCTATTCATTACATTTGCAGCCCTTTTTTATAAGCTCTTTGCAACATTCAACAACATATGAAATCCAATTTTCAGGGCTCGCCTTGGGACAACATGATTTTGAATGGCCGCTAGAGCCCACGTTCTTTAAAAGATTCGAAAACGAAGAAATTCTTGAATCAGACCTTCATGCAAAAGTCAGTCTTGATAAAAAAGAAAGACTCATGAATCTGACGTTCACCATCGAAGGCAAAGTAAAAACACTTTGTGACAGATGTGGTGATGAGGTTTGGACAGACATTGAGGCTGAGGACGAAATCGTTGCTAGATTTAGCAATGAAACCGACCTGAGTAATGATGATGTGATTTTCTTAAACAGCTCAGAATACAAGCTTGACATTGGTCAATTTTTGTATGAGTTCAGTCTGCTTGCCGTGCCTCAAAAGCGCGTACATGACGAAGGTGAATGCAATCCTGCAGCTGAAGAGTTCTTTGATGAACTCGAAGAAGATGAAGAAGAGAACGAAAAGGAAGAAAAAGAAATAGACGACAACGACTATATAGATCCGCGCTGGGAAGCGCTCAAAAAACTAAAATAAAAAGGTTTAGATATGGCTCATCCTAAACGAAAAATCTCGAAAACGAGAAGAGACAAAAGAAGAACACACTACAAGGCAGAAATGCCTACAGTAGCAACTTGTCCAACTACAGGTCAACCACACCTTTATCACCGTGCTCACTGGTATGAAGGCAAGCTTTACTACAAGGGTAAAGTAGTAATGGAAAAAGAATCAATGATTTAATCCCTCCCGCTTATGGCCATGTTAGTAGGCCTTGATGTATCAGGAGGAGATTTTGCACCCGAAGCGAATGTTTTGGGAGCCATTGCCGCTAAGAAAGATCTTGGCGACCGTGCAGATATATGCCTAATCGGAAACGAAACAGTCATCCGAGAAATTTTTGAACGTGAGGGCGAAAGCCTTCATGGTTTCGAAATTGTGCATACTGAGGAAGCTATCGAAATGGGTGAACATCCCACAAAAGCTTTCCTTAAAAAGCCAAATTCTACCATTGCATTAGGTTTTAAATTACTTCAAGAAGGAAAAATCAGAGCTTTCAGTAGCACCGGTAATAGCGGTGCTATGCTTGTTGGCGCTATGTACACCATACGCACTATTCCAGGAGTAATCAGACCGTGCATTACTACTGCCCTGCCTATATTGAATGGCGGTGTAGGAATTTTACTTGATGTTGGTATAAATTCAGATGTAAAACCTGACGTTTTATACCAATTCGGAATTTTGGGAAGCATATTAGCTGAGCAGATTTACAATATTGAAAATCCGAAAGTAGGCTTGATCAATATTGGTGAAGAAGAAGAAAAAGGCAATTTACTTACCCAAGCCGCACATCAACTTATGAAGGACTCGAAAGAGTTTAATTTCATTGGAAATATTGAGGGTCGTGATCTTTTTAGTGGAAAAGCTGACGTAATCGTTTGTGATGGATTTACAGGAAACGTAATCTTGAAGCAAGCTGAAGCACTTTATACACTAATGAGGAAGAGAAATATTCATGATGAATATTTTGAACGCTTCAATTATGAATTATATGGTGGCACACCTGTGCTTGGTGTTAATGGAAATGTTATCATTGGACACGGTATTTCTAATGCAAATGCCGTGAAAAATATGATTAAGTTATCGGTAGATTCTGCTGAAGCTCAATTAACCCAACATATACGAAACGTCTTTAAATAGTTATGACGAAAATTACTGCTGCTATAACGGCCGTTGCATCATACGTACCAGAAACCAAGCTCACCAACGCTGATCTGGAAAAAATGGTAGATACCACAGACGAGTGGATCATGGCCAGAACAGGAATTAAAGAACGTCATATACTAAAAGGAGAAAACCAAGGCGTTACTGAAATGGCAAAACATGCTGTTCAGAAACTTTTAGACAAGCGTGGTATTGGCGCTGACGAAATAGACCTTGTCATTTTCTGCACCGTTACTCCTGATAAAGTATTTCCAGCATCAGCTAACATAGTAAGCAGAAAAGTGGGTATGAATAATGCATTTGGTTATGATCTCAATGCAGCTTGCTCAGGATTCATTTACGGGTTGGTAACCGGCTCAAAATTTATTGAAACAGGTTCCTATAAGAAAGTACTGGTGATTGGCGCAGATAAAATGTCGTCAATTATTGACTACACTGACCGCGCAACCTGTATCATTTTTGGCGATGGCGCTGGAGCAGTGTTACTTGAACCTAATGCCGAAGGGAATGGAATTCAAGATTCAATCTTGAAAAGCGATGGAAACGGAGAAGCATTTTTACATCAAAAGGCTGGAGGTTCTGAAAAACCACCAACGTCAGAAACCATAGCTAACAGAGAACATTACGTTTATCAAGAAGGTAAAACAGTTTTCAAATTTGCGGTTTCTAATATGGCCGATGTAAGCTTCGAAATCATGCAGCGTAACCAACTTACTGCTGAAGATGTTTCCTGGTTGGTTCCGCATCAAGCAAATCTTAGAATTATTGATGCTACAGCCAATAGAATGGGTGTAGGAAAAGATAAAGTGATGATCAACATTGATCGTTATGGAAATACTACAAACGGCACCATTCCACTTTGCTTAGCCGAGTGGGAATCTAGACTCCACAAAGGAGAGAATATTATTTTATCTGCCTTTGGCGGAGGTTTTACGTGGGGTTCAGTATACCTAAAATGGGCGTACGACACAGAAGCGTAAATTTAACTTGTTTCACAAAATCAAAAACTTACTTTAGTTTTCCTTAAATCAACATTATGGATCTAAGTCAAATTCAAGCCCTGATAAAGTTTGTCTCAAAGTCAGGCGTTAGCGAAGTAGAACTTGAAACTAAAGATTTCAAGATTAACATTAAAGCAGATGGTAAAACGAGTGGTGATGCGCCACAAATGATGGCAATGCCAGCTCAGGCTTACATGCCTCAACCTATGATGGCACAGCAACAACAGCAACCTGCTCCTGCAGTGGCTCCTGCTCCTGCGTCAGACGCTCCAGCACCAAAGGCAGATGAAAACAGTAACTACATTACGGTTAAATCTCCAATGATTGGAACGTTCTATAGAGCTGCTAATCCTGAGACTCCGTCATTTGCGAATGTTGGAGATGAAATAGCTCCAGGAAAAGTAATCTGCATCATTGAAGCTATGAAATTGTTCAATGAAATTGAATCAGAAGTATCTGGTAAAATTGTAAAAGTGTTGGTTGATGATGCAACTCCTGTTGAATACGATCAGCCATTATTCTTAGTAGATCCTTCTTAAGCTACTACCCTATTCACGCTCCTAAAAACATAGTATTATGTTTAAGAAAATATTAATCGCAAATCGTGGTGAAATTGCCTTGCGCATTATTCGCACCTGTAGAGAAATGGGGATTCAAACAGTTTCAGTTTATTCAAAAGCTGACGCTGATAGTCTTCATGTTCGCTTTGCCGATGAAGCGGTTTGCATTGGACCAAATTCAAGTGCAGAGTCGTATCTCAAAATCCCAAGCATTATTGCGGCAGCAGAAATAACAAATGCTGATGCAATTCATCCTGGCTATGGATTTCTTTCAGAGAACGCCAAGTTTTCAAAAATTTGCCAAGAAAATAACATTAAGTTTATTGGTGCAACTCCTGAACAAATTGAAGGAATGGGCGACAAGTCAAGCGCTAAAAAAACCATGATTGAGGCGGGTGTGCCATGCATTCCAGGTTCAGCTGGTTTGCTCGAAGATCTTGATCATGCGAAAAAAAGTGCTAAAGAAATTGGCTACCCCATAATCATGAAAGCTACCGCTGGTGGTGGTGGTAAAGGCATGCGCATTTGTAAAAGCGAAGCTGATATAGAAAAAGCTTGGAGTAGTGCCAAACAAGAGGCTCTTGCATCTTTTGGTAATGATGGAATGTACATGGAAAAGTACATCGAGGAGCCACGCCATATCGAAATTCAAATTGCCGGTGACCAATACGGTAAAGCTTGCCACTTGTCTGAAAGAGATTGCTCTGTTCAAAGACGGCACCAAAAACTAGCAGAAGAAACCCCTTCGCCATTTATGACTCCAGAGCTTAGAAAAGCGATGGGAGAAGCTGCAATTAAAGCTGCTAAAGCTGTGAAGTATGAGGGTGTTGGTACCGTAGAATTTTTGGTTGATAAACATCGCAATTTCTACTTCATGGAAATGAATACTCGAATTCAAGTAGAGCATACCATTACCGAAGAAGTAATCAATTACGACTTGATTAAAGAGCAAATCAAAATTGCTGCAGGTGAGAAAATAAGTGGGAATAACTACGAACCTGTTGGCCACGCTTTACAGTGCAGAATCAATGCTGAAGATCCTTTGAACGATTTCAGACCAAGTCCAGGTAAGATTACTGAATACCACGAACCAGGTGGTCACGGAATTAGAATTGACACGCATGTTTATGCTGGCTATACTATTCCACCATACTATGACTCGATGATCGCCAAATTGATCACAGTAGCTCAAACTCGCGATGAAGCCATCACAAAAATGGAGCGGGCTCTAGGTGAGTATATCATTGAAGGCATCAAAACCACTATTCCATTTCATCAAGCTTTGATGAAAAACGAGAAGTTTAGAAAAGGTGATATTACCACTAAATTCATGGAAGAATGGGATTACAAAAAGGCTATGACCGAAAAATAATCATATCCATTTTTAAATTAAAAGGCCGCATTAGCGGCCTTTTTTATTGCTTAAAAAACGTAAGCACAGACTCAAGTACAAGAGCATCAAAAACACTCTTATATTGACCTCAAACTCATTCAATAAGTCAACTAAATTGTATTGAAAAGGGCCGAACTTCATCTCTGAAAGTTCGACCCTCTAAGCTTTATAGTTCAACAAATGCTATCTTATCAAAGTAACTGTTCCATCTTTTGACAGCTTCTTATTGTCATCTGATTTATATACCAAAGACCAGTAGAAAACTCCAGCAATCGCTTCAGTTCCTGTTTTCTGACTAATTCCATCCCAGCCTTTATCCAAGTCTTCGGTTTCAAACACTACCTCACCCCATCGATTATAAATAGTCAATTTAGGGTCTATAACACGATAATGGGTGATTAAAAATTCATCATTAATATTATTGCTTCCTGGTGTAAATGCAGTAGGAGCATAAATGATAGCATAACAATCTGCATTAACTAAAACTGAATCAACCGTTTCACAGCCTTGATCATCTTGCACTCTGAGGTAAAACATGGTTCTTTCTGCAGTTAATGCAAGCGGATTTAATGCAAACGGATTATCAACAAATTCAGCTGGCTCCCAAGAGATAGTCGTTCCAGGAAGAGCAGTTTTATCACCTCCGAGATACACTGCATCCATATCACAGTTAGAAATATCGTCACCAGCATCTGCAAATGGTAATGGATTTACAGTGATATACTGTGAAGATGAATTTACACAACCATTTTCATCCGTCACATAAACACGATAAGTAGTAGTTTCGGATGGCTTTGCATAAGTACTAGCAGCTGTAGAATCGCCAACAGAGCTGGCTGGCTGCCATAAATAACTCACACCAGTAGCCGAGCTAATTCCGATATCAACACTATCTCCTAAACATACTTCTTTGGGATTAGGTTGGTTTAATACTGGTAATTGATAAATCTCAACATCAACGCTCAAGGAGCTTTTACAACCACGACCATCCGTTGCTGTAACAGTGTATGTTGTGTTTTGGGTTGGATAGACTGTAACACTTGCTTTTGTTGAATCCAGCATCCTAGCACTTGGCGACCATCTATATTTATTGATTCCCGAAGTCACTTCAATCATAGTGCTATCGCCTCTACAAACAGAAAGTGGTTCAGTAATTAGGTTCAATGTCGGTAAAGAATCAACCGTTACAAAAACACTCGAAGAATCTTGACAACCCTTAGAAGTAGTAACAGTTACATAATAAGTGCTACTAACTGCTGGAGAAACAAATGGATTAGATACAGTATTATAAACTATACTCGCAGCTGGTGACCAAACGTATGTTGAATTTGCAGGACCCGTTGGGTTACCTCCAATTTGAACTTGCTCATTCAAACAAACTCTTCTAGGAATGCCCGCACTTGCATTTGGCAGTGGATTCACAGTAATAGTTACTTGGTCTACCCCAAAACAGCCATATTGATCGCTAGCAGTAACCGTATACGTTCTTGATAAAACTGGATATGCTCGTGGGTTTGAGATATTACTCGCAGACAAGGTAGCATCAACATTCCATTGGTAAGTTAAACCACCACTTGCTGATAATTGAATCGTATCTAACTGACAGATTTCAGTATCAGGACCGGCATTTGCTACTACTAAATCTGCGGCAGCCACAGGAACGCCAACAGTGTCAGAACAACCTTCATTGGTAGTTACAATCACATTCAAAGTGGTATCAGCATAAACCACTAAAATTGGATCTGCAACGTTCGGATCAGAAATACCTAAGCTAGGGTTCCATTGATAAATATCACCACCAAAAGCTTCTAACTGAACGGAATCACCAATGCAGCTAATTGTTGGTGTTGGCAAAGCAGAACCCACTGGTTTAGGATACCAAACGATAAAAACAGAGTCATAGGTAACACAGCCGTTTACAGTATTTGTAACTTCTAAATAGATATATGCGCTATCACTAGCAGTGAATGTCAAAGCCGAATCCGTAGGATTATCAAGAGTAATATTAGCTGAATTTACAGTCCATGAATAATTCAATGATTCATTAGTAGTTGCCGCTATTTCACCAAGTGAAAAATTACAGTATTCTAGGGTGTCTGCTAATGAAATTACAGGCAATGCTATCAAAGAAACCGTCATTGTATCCGTTACCACACAAGATCCTCCACCAGTTGTAGAAGTAAGAATGTAATCAGTATTAACATCTGGCGAAGCCACAGGATTTAGCACAAATGCATTACTCAAAGAACTATCTGGTGACCAAACAGGGCTTGTAGCTGCTGTAGCTTGCAACTGCACAGATTGTCCAACACAAATACTAAGATCAGGACCCGCATTTGCGAATGGATCTGCAAACGGACTTACTGTGAGTGAATCATTATTTACGCATTGATTAGCGTCCGTTACTTCTACATATACGGTCATTGTATCTGAATACAAAACAAATGGATCAGCTACTGTGAGTGATGAAAAGTAAGTGTTGTTTGTCCATTGATAAGATTGCCCACCAGTTGCTGTGGTTTGAATAGTATCACCTGGACAAGGGTTTGAGGCCAAACTAATATTAATTGTAGGCAATTGATCAATGGTAATGGTTACCGTGTCTTTGCTGGTGCAACCCTGGTTATCTGTTACCAACAAATAGTAAGTTGCTGGAACAGTATTACTAGCAAAAGGATTTGCGATTGATGTATCTGAAATTGTTGCGCTATTTGGCGTCCATATATATGAGATTGCACTGACACTTGTTGGAGCACCACCAAGTTGAACACTATCACCAATACAAATCGTTGTGTCTGGACCCGCATTTATGTCTGGTGATGGCAAGAAGTCTGCGTAAATACTATCCACATTGGTGCAACCATTAACTGTATCAGTTACGGTTACATAGAAATACATTGGCGATGGATAAACTGCCGTTGGATTAGGAGAAGTTGCATCAGAAAGTAAAGCAGCTGAAGACCATTGGTATGTTACACCAGAAGTTGAAGTAGGTGAGCCACCTAGCTGAGCCGTATCACCAAAACAAACAGAAACTGAAGCAGGCCCCGCATTTACATTCGGAATTGGATAAATAGTTACTTCAATAGTATCGTAATTAAAGCAACCGTTTACATCTTGAACTTGTAAAAGCAAAGTTGAATTTGCCGTAACTGTAGCCGTTGGATTTGCAATTGAATCATCACTGAAAAGTGCTCCAGGTGACCAAGAATAAATACTTCCTGCTGGACCAGTTGGTGCACCTCCCACCGGGAAACTCGCAAATGCACAGTTTGTAATAGAGTCAGGCCCTGCATCTACAATTGGCAGGGCATTTACTGTGACAGAAAGATCATCTGTAAAAAGACATCCAAATACATCTAAAAGTGTTGCTGTATATGTCGTGCTCGTTGTAGGAGTAGCAATTGGGTTTGAAATTAACGTTGAATCATTCAAGGTTAGCCCCGGACTCCAATTGATGCTCGCGATATTTACTGCAGTTGGAGTAGATCCTAAGGTTACATTATCACCAATACAAATCGCGGTATCCGCGCCAGCATTTAGATTTGGCAAAGGATGCGTGAAAACAAAAGCTGTGTCGTAACCAAAGCACCCAAAAGTATCTTGAACTATCAAACTGTATTGAGTAGTGTCTGTAACCGTAGTAATTGGATTTTGCAACGCAGCTCCGGAAAGAAAGGCAGTACTTGTCCAAGTAAATGTGCTTGTGGCTAAACCTGTTGGAGCGCCTCCAAGAGTTGCTGAATCTCCAGTGCAAACGACTTGGTCAGCTCCGGCATCAGCAGCAACTGGAATTCTTACTATGATATTAACAGTATCAACCGTTGGACAGCCAATAGAATCACTTACTTCTACGATAAATTCGAATGTTCCAGCAGTGGAAAAAATAACGGACGGATTCTCATTTGTATCGCCATTTGTAAATCCAGTGAAGTTTGAAGACCAGCTAAAAGATGCGCCATTCGGCCCTGTTGGTGAACCCCCCAAAACATACGTTTCACCGAAACAAATTTCATTATCTACACCAGCATCAGCAAAAGGTGCTGGCTGAATATTAACTAAAACACTATCGTAATAAACACAACCATATATATCCGCTGCTTCCAGCACGTATTGGGTAGTGTTATTCATGTTTGCCGAAGTCTGCGCAACTGTACTATCGGTGGTTAATGTTCCTGGTGTCCAATTAAAAGTTGTGAAGCTTGCAGGCTGTGTATTGCCTAGCGGCAGTACAATATTTTGACAAATGGTTGTATCGTTTTGAAGATTTAAAATGCTCAAAGGAAATGCGTTCACAACAGCAG
>CAZWXC010000015.1:0-13991 GCA_964637935.1 uncultured Flavobacteriales bacterium
AGCCACCCGCGCTCAAGCGATCAAGTGCGGCAATTATTTTATCCTTTTCATCGCCAGGTGTACTTTCTAATACTATCCCAGCAGCACCAGCATACACAACTATTGCAACTTTATCTTGCTTTCGCAATTGTTGCACAAGCATTTTCAATCCACTTTTAAGTAATGGCAATTTATTTGGCGCACTCATAGAACCTGATACATCCAATAAAAAAACCAAGTTTGATGGAGGTAAATTGTCTTTATCAATGTCTCTTGCTTTTATACCAACATGCAAAAGCTGATGCTCTTTATTCCAAGGAGCTGGGGCCATTTCTGTGAAAATTTTAACCGGATCATTTCCTTTAGGGCTTTCGTAATCATAATCGAAATAATTGATCATTTCTTCTATGCGCACTGCATCAACTGGCGGCAATGAACCATTATTAATAAATCGTCTGAAGTTTGAATATGAAGCCCGATCAACGTCAATTGAAAAGGTATTTAAAGGTTCGTCAACAGCCCATTTAAAGCCATTTTCAACAATAGAGCTATATGACTCTGTTGAAGTTTGTGTCACTACGTCTTGATTTCCTGTCCAATTAAAAGAAACGTTTCCGGCATTGATTGGAGATACAATCGATTCATATGAATAACTCATATCCCTTGTTATTTCTTCGGCTTTTACAACTGTCTTATCCTTATATCTGACTTCCATTGCTGGTTTCAAACTGTCTGCTCGTACCGAATTTAGGACCAAGCTCACTTCTACAAATGTTTTCCCATTCACTATCAATTTCTGATTTTCATAACCTTGCCGAATTACCTCAATTTGAACTACTTGAGCTGAGGATGATAGCCTAAATAAACCATCAAGATCAGTAATTGATTTTTCTGACGTATTACTAACATTAACTACAAGCGCGTTTGCCAAAGGCTTACCTTCAAAGTCGCCAACAGCACCTTTTAATATGTAGGGTTTGCTCTGTGCGAAGGCCTGACCAACAATGATTAGACCCAATAAAAACATTTGAATTACTTTAAACATGACTTTTAAATTTTATGGTTCATAGATATCGATTGGAAAGTGTGCGTCATTTTTCTAGATTTTTTCTCTGACCAATCGTTAGACTTTTATTTTTGGAATCCATCAGCAGGATGCCAAGTCAAAAGATTTTCCATAAACACCAAAAAAAATTTTGATCCAAACCAAAATCATTGATATCGTAAACGCACCTACACAAAGTGATGAAGTACTGTATGCGTCTTATGTGGCCGAGCGAGATCGAGAAGTTCTAGGAAGTCTGTTTAAAAAATACATGGCGCTAGTTTTTGGAGTTAGTCTAAAATATCTTTCAGACAAGGCAGCAGCTCAAGACGCCACTATGGAAGTGTTCGAAAAGCTTATTGAATACACTCCGACCAGCGAAATCAAAAATTTTAAGGCTTACCTATACGTAATGGCCCGAAATCATAGCTTAATGAAACAGCGCGGTGAAAAAGTATATACCGTAGAAATTTCTGATCGAGATATGGAAATGGCTTCTGAAACGCATCCAATAGACGATGTGGAAGAAAAACACTCATTGCTGGATAAATGCATTCAACTATTAAAAGATCATCAAAAGCAATGCGTTGAAGCTTTTTATTTAAAAAAGAAAAGCTATTCTGAAATAAGTGCTGAGTTGAACATGGCAATAACAGCCGTTAAAAGCCATATTCAGAACGGAAAGCGAAATTTAAAAATCTGTATCGAAGGCAAATAATGAAACACGAAAGCGAAATAATAAAGCAAATAAAGAACTACTTCATGCGAAGGAAAAACGCTGCTGAAGCGTATGACTTTGAGCGTGAAATAGAGCGCGATGCTTTTTTATACGAAGCGGTAGAAGGTTTCGAAAATTTGCATGTATCTGAAATACAACAAGCGCTTGATGAGCTTGAAGTGAAAATAAACGCTAAGGCGAAACCGAGCATTTTTGAAGGCATTAATTGGCGTGTGGCTGCCACCGTTTTAGCGGTTATAGTAGGCGGAGCCACACTCATCACCATTGGCTTAAAACAGTATGGTGAGCCAAGAATGGCAAAAAGTGAAGAAGGCAACAACTCCTACCAGCCGCGCACAAAAGAAATGGAATATTCGGCAATTCCTGACAGCATGAATATTATCAATTTTGACATTGTAGCTGATACGGTTGAAACTGCATTGGCAGCACAAGAAACTGAAATTCAAGAAGAGCCGGTAGTTGCAGTGGTAGAAGAAAAAAGAGACGAGAATCGCTTAAAAAGTGAATTAGAAAAAGATAAAAAATCAGCTCAAAAACCAGCTGCTACGGCAGATTCATATGCTTTTGAAGATACCGCTGAAGGAAATGCAAAGCTTAAAGAGGCCATAAGCCCTGAGTTTGTTATTGTAGAAGAAGCTCAGCAAAATGTTCAATATACAAGTCCGCAAACAATCTCAGCTGACGAAGTAAGTCGCATGCCCAGTAGCAACTACAAAAGCGTAGAAAAGTCGGCTGGTAAAAACTTAGATGTTACGCCAAAACCAGCAGCGCCCTCAGTAGGAAATAGCGCTTACAAAACCTATGTTGCAACCAATCTTCAGAAAACAGAAGAAATGGTTTCTGGTAGCGTAACGGTTTCGTTTGAGTTTGACAAAAATGGACAACCGAAAAAAGCAACAGTGGTAAAATCACTTTGCGAAGCTTGTGATCAAGAAGCAATTCGCTTAATAGAAAATGGTCCAGCTTGGAATGTAGAAGACCGCAAAGAGCGCGTGACTTACACCATCACTATTCCTTAAATAAAAAGGCATTATTTTTTGAGTTTTACCCTGAAAATTTGAATTTAAATTTCAAATTTTCAGGGTAAAAGAACTTCGAATAAATGCATGCAAAGTCTAAAAGCCCCATTTCAATCGGGCAAAAATACCGGTTCCATAATTTCTAAAACTGCTACCATTATCTAAGAAGGTGGTTTGACCAAACACAGAAAAATCCCAGTTTGAAGCAATGCTAACACTAACCGAAGGCATAGCAAAAAGTAGATTTACTCCAGGAGCATAAATAGCAACCATTGATGCCGAAACCAAAGGCGTAATTGGATGCGAAATACTTAATAAAGCATTATATCGAGTAGGCATCAGGTTTTTAGCGCTTGGTAATGTGGCTGCAGAAAATGATGAATTTGAAAGTTGATTTATATCCAGTGATTTCCCAATTCCACTAGAACCATACATAAAACCCAGCATGGCATAAGTATTTCCTCTAAACATGTAATCAAAAGAAATAGAAGCCGTTACATCACCTGCAGAATCTTGCCAATTGCTTTGAGGATGAAAGTAAGTGACCTCTCCTTTAAATCCAGCCGTTTTTAGATTTCCGGCCCAACCAGCACCAAGTGCCAAGTCTTGGTTCCACCAACCGGTTAAAATTTGAAAGTCATAAGTGGCTTTGTTAAACTTATACATCGCAGCGCCAATCCAAGTACTATCACCTCTTGAAGGAGCAATGGCAACATCAATGGATGAGTAATTTTTAAAGAATCGTTGAATACGAATGGCATCTGTTCCCGGTCGTTCTTCATAGTCGAAGTCAACCAAATTGAAGGTATTGAACAAATCATTTGAGTTCCAAAAAGCGTTCACACCCCAATTGATTCGTTGCCGACCCAGCGTGATATCCCATTTTGCATTGTTCCATTTTATCCAAACCCTATCTAATTGTGACAATCCCACAATACCAAGCTCATCCAACCAAGCATAGCTTAAGTCAACTAAACCGCGATCAATATCAACTGTAGAAGCATATTCGGGATTAAAATTGACGGCATCACCAGTAAAAACTCTGTTCCGTAATTCTACTCCAACCGAAATATCCTTGTTAGGGTAGACCCTTAAATTAAGCCTATTATGGATTAAATTACCATGTAATACGTAGTTTAAATCTGCCATTTGGAAGGTTTGCATATTCTTCACGTAACCTTTCAATCGAACTATCTCTTTCCATTTACGCTTATTGGTATCAGCTTCTACATCTTGAGCCTGTAACTTAACACCAAAACATAACAAGGCGCCTAGAACGTAACCTAGTTTAGCGTTTTTCATCGCTCACAATCTTACCGTCAACAAGAGTAACAATTCGCTTTGCACGATCTATTACACGTTGGTCATGCGTAGAAAAAACAAAGGTTGTACCTTCCTCTTCATTCAACCTTGCCATAATATCTAGAAGGTTTTCGGTGCTTTTTGAATCTAAGTTAGCTGTGGGTTCGTCCGCTAAAATAAAATCAGGTTTTGATGCCAAAGCCCGGGCCACTGCCACGCGTTGTTGCTGACCACCGCTCAATTGTGAAGGCCTGCTATTCATTTTTTCGCCAAGCCCAACCTCTGTCAAAAGCTTCTCAACACGAGCATCACGAGTAGCTTTATCAATTTTCTGCATCAGCATGATAAACTCCGTGTTTTCTTTCGCTGTTAGCACAGGAATCAGATTATAGCTTTGGAATACAAATCCGATATGCTTTAATCGAAAATCAATCAGCTCATTTTCAGACATACCTGCTAGTTCGTGCCCATTCACTTTAATGCTTCCGCTGGTTGGTCTATCTAGGCCGCCAATCATGTTTAGC
Source organism: uncultured Flavobacteriales bacterium (assembly GCA_964637935.1). Taxonomy (GTDB): domain Bacteria; phylum Bacteroidota; class Bacteroidia; order Flavobacteriales_G; family Salibacteraceae; genus SHAN690. The sequence continues at coordinate 4,609 of CAZWXC010000015.1, forward strand.
AAAGTAGTTTTACCCGAACCTGAAGGGCCAACTATCGCAGTAAACTCACCATTTTCTATTTGAAGATCAACTGCATTTACAGCTTTTACAGGCACTACGCCTTCGTAAATTTTCGAAACATTACTTGTTTCAATTACTAGATTTTTCATGCTTTAAATTTTTCGAATTGCTTCAGATGGATTCAATTTCAATGCTTTACGCGCTGGATAAATAGCTGCGATCAGGGCCATCCCAAACACCATCATGGTGATTGAAAAATAGCTCTCCATACTTAATACAGGATACACTACTGCTGCAAAACCAAGATCACTGTAAGTTTCACCAATGGCTCCTAGGTCAATTCCATTTTTTCCGGTAATATGAATAAAGGCTCCTGCAATCAATAGGCCCAACGGACCACCAATCATGGTTAAAAACACTGTTTCAAGCATGATCATTAAGAATACCTTGGTTTTGTTTAAACCTACCGCCATCAACATTCCTATTTCTCTTGTGCGCTCCATTACAGCCATCAACATGGTGTTTATGACGCTAAAAAGCAGCGCGACTAAGATGATAGAAACTATTACATAGGCAAAAGTGCCCGAAGCCTCAACCATATATCGCATGCCTGTAGCTAAGTCTAGCCAAGGTTTCACTTCTAAATCTGGATATTGCTTTTGATAATGTGCCGCAATAGACTCTGCTAAATCATTTTGATCTAACAAAACAGCAATTTCATGATAATTTGATGTTTGCAATCCCAAAATTTGCTGCAAATCATCTCTTCGCACATAGGCATTCATTGCGTCAAGCATTCCATTGTTTGATTTGAAAATCCCCACCACTTTAAAAGAAACCGCTATTATTTCACCATTTACATCTTGAAGTTGAATTACCGGTTTCGAACCCAGCTTGAGTTTGTACTCTTCGGCCATTTTCTGACTAATAAAAATTGGATTGCGTTTAACGCCTATGAAGTATTCACCTTCTTCCAATTTTTGTGATAATTCAGTGACTCTGTCTTCCTCTTCTGGATCAATACCCAAAAGTTTGATCGCGCCACTTTTGGTAGCACTTTGCATCATAGCGGTGCTTATAGTTCTACCCGTTGTGGCTATAACGTGTTCATTTTTTTGGATTTCATTTTCAATGCTCAAACCATCGTTAATGAAATAGCGCACTTGCAATTCTTCTCTAAAATTGGTGTCATGCACCTGAAAGTGAGACATTTCAGAAGCAATTACATCATCAATTTTCTGAATCATCATTCCTTCATAAAAAGCAGAAGTGAATGTTCCGGCCCACATACCCATGGCAATAGCCGTGATTACAACAAGGCTTCTGACCTTATTTCTCCAAATATTTCTCCAAGCAATTTTTACTAACATAGTTTAGCTCCTCATAGCGTTTATTGCTCTTAGGTTGAGCACATTAATAAAAGGGTAAATCGCAATTAAGCAAGAAACGACCGCCACTATAGCGGCTTGACTTAAAAAAATAGATGGATCGATAGACGATTGAATAATGGGTTGCATGCCGTAATCTTCCATCATTTTGCCAGCTTCTTCGCCTCCTATTTCTATAGGAAATAAGTAGAAATAAGAAATTACGGGTATGGCACCTAAAATACCTGAGAGCGCTCCCAACACAGAAATAGTCACAACTTCTACCAAAAGAACTATGGCAAGCTTTGACCTTTTCATGCCGATTGCCACCAGTACTCCAAACTCATGTTTTCGCTCAGCCATCATCATCAGCACTGTGCCAAAAATGCCGAAGGAAATAACCATGTAAAGAATAAACATGAATATGTAACCCTCTACCCTATCGGCTTCTATCATGCTTACCAAATCAGGCACCAGCTCGGGCCAGGCCATTACTTCATACTTCTCACTAAGTGCCTGACCAAGATTTTCAGCCACTTTATTGGCGTCTGATGCATCGTTTATTAGAATCACCAAATTGGTGATGTTTCCTTCGGTGCCGTACATAAGTTTTGCTTCTTCAATTGGCATAACAACCAACTGCTTACTCAAATCTGGCGAACCAAACTTCACTATTCCTTTTATAGGATATTTCCCTGCTGCGCTAGAACCATGATAACCTTGGCCAAGCAAAACAAGTGTATCACCCACTCCTACTTTGTGGTACTCCGCTAGTCCAGCACCAATTAAGATGGCTTGATCGTTTGGCTCTAAGTATTCACCTTCAATCACACGCTCATCCATATGCGTCATCTGCTTTTCGGCTATAGGATCAGTACCTACTACCATCGCTCCCTTGGTAGTTTCTCTTGTTGCGCTTAGCGCGAAACTTTCAATACGTGCTACAGAGCCAGAAATACGTTTATCATTTGCAAGGGCGTTTTTGATGGAATCGGTCAAAACAAAACTTTCGTCTAGCGATTTATCTTCCCAATATCCATTGGCATGCACCTGCACAAAACCGGTGTAAGAAGCCACCATTGCGTTGGTCATGTTGGTGTAAGAACCTTCTTTTATACTCATCATGAGTGTGGCCAAAATCACCGCAAAAAACACCGATGCCATGGTTATGAACGTTCTGCGTTTATTGCGCCATAGATTGCGCCATGCCAGTTTTAGAAGTAGATTCATTTTTGGTGGTTGGTTGACAGTTCGCTTTTGGCATTTGGCCTTTAGCGTGTACTTGATTTTATTTTTTGGATAAGTGAATTTATTCCTGCTTGATTACGATGAATGTTTTCGATTAACAGTTGGATTGATTCACTATCCGCCAATTGAAGGTCCACACACAGTAATAATTGGGTTTCGAGTTCAAACGAAGAACCTAGTGCGATTTCAAGAAAACGTTTAAACTCAACATCTGAGTTACGAGCGCAGCCCTCAGCAATATTTGAAGGTACTGAAACCGCAGAGCGACTCATTTGACTCGCCAACCCAAATTTTTCTTGACTTGGCAATTGGTTCACCACTTGATATACTTCTTTCACCAATCCAAAGGATTCCTGCCAAATCGAATATTTTCTAAAGTCTCTCATTTTTTATTTTTTATTCCGTTGTTCACCTTTATGACTAATCGTGAAAAGCAAACAGCCAAAAGCGAATGGCTAATTACGAACAGCCAGCTCTTATCTGATCATCTTCATATTTTGAACAGTGAAAAAAGAATCTTCATAAGGCTCGTTAAACTTTATTTTTTCTATCGTCATAATGGTTTTATTGCCTTGCTTATCCATTGGAATTAGCTCAATATGCGTGGCCATCATAATGTTATCCATCATTTTTATGTCAGAGGAAAGCATTTCATTCACCAGCTCACCATCTTCATCAAATTGCTCCGCTTTTAGTTGGATATAATCTTTCTGATCAATATACACGATCACTTTGCCCCACACTACGGGCGCATCGGGTAAAGGAGTCATTTCTATAATCCAGCATTTTCTAACTTCAAGTACAGTTTCACCTATTATTTTATGACTGTAATCCGTCACGTTAGAAGATTCTCTTACCAGATCGTCATTACTCATATCTGTACCCATCCAACTTTGACTCATCATGCTTGGTGGCATTTTTATAGAACGTTCAATGCTTGGCATCCAATTCCACACTTCCTTTTGTCTTTTCAGAAATGCGGTACCAGCATCTTTGGCAGGAGCCGTGAGCACCATCAGCGAATAATCATTGCCTTTTCCCCAGCTTTTCAAACTCATTTCTCGTGTATACTTTGGCCTCACCGTTGTGATGGTCATTTCCATGTAAGACGAAGTAGTTCCGCGGGTCTTTTCCTCGGCTTTTCTGATAATGTCTTTAGCATCTTGACCATAACTTATGGCCGAAATCAAGAATGCAAAGATGAGTGTGGTGGTTTTCATTTTATACAAATTGTTTAATGAGAAATTCTTTAGCTTTTTCAACTGGAAAGTTGTCTGGATCTAGCAAGCAATGCATTTGAATACCGTCCAAAACTGCTGAAAAGATGCGCATCGCAGCGATTGGATCTTGGTAGCCCTTAGTTTGAAAATATTGACTCATCAATTGCATGTATCCACCTAATCGTGGAACCATTTCTTGCATCAAAATCTCGGTTACTTCCGTTTGAAAAACCAAGGACATATAAAGTTTCCATCGCTTTGGCTCGTCAAGCGGAATGTCTATACTCAACGAAATAATTTCTTTCATCCTTTCATCTGTAATTTCTTCAAAAGATGAAATCTTCAACTTAGCCATAGCATAGTCAAACAAATCTCGGATAAGTGTAGTGAGCACTTCTTCTTTACTATGAAAGTAATTATACATCAAGCCTTTAGAAACACCAGCATACTTTGCAATCTTGCTTACTGAAGCAGAGTGATATCCTTCTTCAGCAAACACGTGAAGTGCGGCATCTAAAAGTTGATCTTTTCGATCACTTCTTATTTCTTCGAATTGTTGTTTTGTCCTTGGCGACATAAACTATTTTTAATTGAACGACTGGTCAAAATTAAATCTATTTTATAAATGACCAAACGTTTAGTCAAAAATGCGCGAAAAAAAATCCCGAATCGCTCGATTCGGGTTTTCACTTAAGTTCTGAATTTTTAAAGCTTTAAAATTCTGGCAATTTTATTTCCACTTTTTACAATGAAGAGTCCGCTAGGTAAGTTGGTAATGTCAACTTTTCCATTATCAGAAATAGTTTCGGACACTTTAGTGCCATTCAAAGCAAAAATCTCAATAGAACTTCTGCTTGAAATTCCGTCAACTATAATTACATCTCGTGCTGGATTTGGAAAAACAGACAGCTTTTCGAAGGCCATTTCAAAAATTCCATCTGGCTCGTCTCCAGCAGCTTCTTGAAAAGTAACATCGGTCAACACCGCGTTGTCGCCATTAGTAGCGTTATTTCCATTTATAGCATTCGCACCAAAGTAAAACGTAACCGCACCGCTTGCAGCGGCTGGCGCTGTCCATTCGCAAGTAAACTCGTTTGTAGCGCTTGCATTATTATGCTCAAAGTATTTTCTACCAGACAATGTCATGATCTGCGCATTAGCACTCGGGTTACTAAAATCGCCCGCATTGTTATTGTCAGAATCTTTTAGCGCAACTGCCTGCAAGCCAAAGCCAGCAGGGGTTCCACTTGCGTTGTTTACACGCACATTCAGCGTATATGTAGCGCCAGGTGTATATTCAGTTACAGCAATTCCGCTGTCTGAAATCATTGAAAAATCAACGGTCACGGCACCAAAACTTCCACCACCATGACATGAAGTACACTTGTTAGCACTGCTGCCCGGTGCATTGGTTGCTTGAGTGTTGTTTTCGGCTGGTCCGTTTTTATAAGACTGTAATGTTGTGAGCGCGACAACTGAAAGTGCGGACAACGTTAAAAGTAAGGGTCTTTTCATAGCATTTATTTACGCGAATTAAGCGAAAACAGATGTAGGTACATTTAGTTTTTTGTGAAGAAATAGGATTGCTATTCAACCACCACCAATTTCAGGGTTTTTGAATAATGTTCACTGATCACGTAAATCAAATATGTTCCTTGCGCAAATTGGTTCGTAGTGATTAAAGTTTCATCTTCCGTTACAGCTGATTGAAACAGTGTTTCTCCTGTTAGAGATTGAATAATCAACGTGGAGTTAATTGCTCCTTTCAGCACAAAACTTTCTCTGGTTGGGTTTGGGAAAACACTGATTTTGGATCCTGTCAACTCTTCTACCCCAACTACGGTAATACTTACGCATTCAGAAAAATCAGAACAACCATTCTTTGACGTTTCCAAAGCAAAACTTCCTGAATTAGAAGCCGTGAATTGAGCAAAAGTTTCACCTACTATTGGTTGATTTGTTGAACAATCAATCCATTGGTAAGTATCATTAAAAGGATTTGCCGAAATAGTATAGCCAGAAGTTTGGAGACTTATATCCACACTTTGAACATTCAATGTGGTTTCATAAATCAATGAATCACAACCGTTTGAACCCGAAAAAACATCTATGTAGACACCAGCAGCTGTTTGGTATTCATTTCCAATCAACAAGCTATCGCCTTCACAAATCTGATGTGTAAAGTATTTAGTAATTGGCTTTAGCACTTGTAAAGCTATAGCCACCATGCTATCACAGCCATTCGCATTTTGGTATTGCTCGTAATACAAACCTGTTTGAGTTTCGTAGGTTCCATTGATTAAAGTTGAATCGCCTTGACACAATTGTATCGAATAACTCGAAAAGGCAGGAGGCAAGACATCTAATTGCACCGTACTTAAACTATCACAACCAAGAGCAGAAGTGTAAACCAAAGTCGAAAACCCAGAATTCGTAAGGTTTTGACCACCAAAAACATATTCATCACCTTGGCAAATCGTTACATTAAACGTATCTGCTATCGGCTGCAGCACAGTCACATAAACTTCACTCCAAGCGTAGCAGCCATTCGTGTCAACTCCTTTTACTTGAAACACCTTGCTCGATTCTGGTACGTAAGCACCAACTGAGTCAAGCGCAACATTCCAATAATACGAATCAGCACCCGAAGCACTTAAGCTCACGGCATTGCCTTCACAAATAGTATCAGTTGAAATAGCTGCAGACACCGTATTGGGTGGAGTGCAAATTGAATAGTATGAATTAAAATTACCGTCAATTACTTGGGCGTTGGCTGTAGGATCAATATCAAGCGTATCGCCACCATGACCCATTGCGAACAAGCCGCCTATTTTGTCTGAGCATAAGTCAATTAAATAGTCATCTTGTGGACCAGCATATTGAAAAATATCTAAAAAGCTTCCATCTACTGCATCATATACCGCCAAAAAAGCATCATGAGTGTTGTTCACACAATTGTCATTATAAAATGTTAATCCATTTTCAACCTGAGGATCTGGATTAAAATCAAGCGATTTTGAAAATTTTCCGCCTATGAAGACCTTACCATAATCAACTTCCAGATCATGTGCGTAATAATAATTCAGCACGCAACTGTTGCCAATTGTATTGGTGTAATCAGCAATTTTATGCGACCAAATATGGTTTCCATTCAAATCATATTTAGAAACAAACGAAGCGTGTTTTCCGCTGTACCCACCACCTGAAGTATTGTGATACAAAACAAATTGCGAATTATTTGGATCAGGTCTCATTTCATAGGTCAAATCACTAATAATGTACATACTTCCGTCATCATCTATCTCCACTTCTTCTACTGTATGATTCACCGGACTTGAACCATCAAAACTAGACCATATGGCAGAATTAGTAGAAAGTTCAATATTCCAAAGTAAGGATCCGCTGCTATTGCGCTTTTCAATTTTATATCGCATCATGCTCGAAGTACTACTGCATCCATAGTAAGACAAATAAATATTATCGAATCTATCCGTTTTTATAGTTGGCGGATGCACGTTTGCACAAACACCAAAAGCACTTTGTTCTTGCTTCAAAAGCAAATTATTACTCGCATCATACTTGAGTAATAAAAACTTTGGACCCGCAGCCAATGCAGCATTTACCGGATTGATATTCGTAATTTGATCGCTCATATTACTTGATGCCATTACAGTATCAAATGATGAAATGATAGCACAAGAAAGTATTACTTCAAGATTAGAACCAAGTGCGATATCCCAAACAGCTTCATCTAAATTACCGGGTATCGTCTTGGCATATAAGAAATTTCCAGAAGGACTATAACGCGCAAAAAACATATCTCTATTGCCAAGCGCAGTGCTAACCGAACTTCCACTGGTAAAATCAAGATCTGTTGCACCTGAAAAATTACCAGCTATTGCCACATCGCCATTCAAAGAAACATCCAATGCCTTGATAGTACCATTTGTTGCACAACTCCACTCTTGAGTTCCGTTTGGTGAGTATTTGCTAAGGCTTGAATCAAACAGTACATACCTGTTTCCATCAGCATCGCTTTCACTTTCTATAATTGTTTGATTTATGCTATTAGACCAAGACCACACTTGACCAATTGACAACATTGAAAAAGAAAGAAAAAACAGGGTAAGGTTTAAATTTTTCATAGGTGTATGATTTTCAATCCGTTTAACAAAAATCAAATCTAACCAAGAAACCTTAAACAACAATAACTTATTTCGTGTAATTTGAGCTCAATGCACAAAATTGAATCTCACTTTGAGGACCATTTTATTCCCCTACCTTTGCGCCCGCAAAAAATCAAGGGAAATTATGATAGCTGCACACAATGTATCGCTCGCTTTTGGAAAGCAAAAATTATTTGATGAAGTAAACGTAAACTTCACTGAAGGAAACTGTTATGGCGTTATTGGCGCCAACGGAGCAGGAAAATCTACTTTCCTAAAAATTCTTGCTGGCGAAATCGAAGCAAATACGGGTCATATTACCATTGAACCTGGCAAGCGCTTTTCCTTCTTAAAGCAAAATCACTTTGAGTTTGATGAAGTTACTGTACTTGAAACCGTAATCCGCGGCCACAAACGCTTGTATGAAATCATGCAAGAAAAAGATGCGATTTATGCAAAGCCCGATTTTAGCGATGCTGATGGAATTAAAGCATCAGAATTGGAAGCCGAATTTGCCGAAATGGAAGGCTGGAATGCAGAAAGTGATGCAGCCATTCTTTTAAGCGGTTTGAGAATTTCGGAAGACAAGCACTACAGCTTGATGAAAGACATTAGCGGTAGCGAAAAAGTTCGCGTGCTTTTGGCACAGGCCATTTTTGGTAATCCCGACATCTTGATTCTGGATGAGCCTACCAACGACTTAGACATACTTTCGATTCGTTGGTTAGAAGATTTCTTACTCGATTTTAAAAACACCGTGATTGTTGTTTCTCACGACCGTCACTTCCTTGATACAGTTTGTACGCACATTGCTGATATTGACCGCAGCAAGCTTCAGTTGTTTTCTGGTAACTACACGTTTTGGTATGAGAGTAGCCAACTTGCCCTGAGACAACAAGCACAAGCCAACAAAAAGGCCGAAGCTAGAAAGAAAGAATTGCAAGAATTCGTGATGCGATTTAGTGCAAACGCTTCTAAATCAAAGCAAGCAACGAGTCGTAAAAAGCTGATTGAAAAAATCAATATTGATCAGATTCAACCTTCTACAAGAAGATACCCTGGCATCATTTTCCAACAAGGTCGCGAAGCAGGTAACGACATTCTTAAGATTGAACGATTAAGCTACACCAATGATGGCAAAAAGCTTTTCCATGACTTAAATCTCACCATCGAAAAAGGAGATAAAGTAGCTTTCTTGAGCCGAAACAGCATGGCAATGACTGCTTTGTTCAGAATTTTGATGGGCGAAATCAAGCCCGAAGCTGGCGAGTTTACCTTTGGCCAAACCATTACCACAGCTTACTTGCCGGTAAATAATGAAGAATATTTCAACACCAATAAAGACCTTTTAGATTGGTTGCATCAGTACACTCCAGCAGAAA